>DATFCK010000538.1:0-4080 GCA_035253185.1 Chthoniobacterales bacterium
CAAGGCGGCGCTCGAACCTCCGGGCGACCGAAAGTGAACGGCTTCCCAGCCGATAACTCAGCCAAAGTTCGGCGGACTGGAGCCCGCCGCTCCTTGGGCAAGCCCGCGCGTGCGACTAATGCGATTATTAATCGCTAAATCAGTAAATCGCCCGCAGTTGAATCGTGAATCGCGAACTCGTTAAATGATTAATTCGTTAACTCACTAAATAGCTTTACACCCACAAAGTGCGATCCAGCGTCCGGTATTGAATCGCTTCGCTCACGTGTTCCGGCATGATTTCTTCGGCGGAATCGAGATCGGCGATGGTACGCGACACTTTCAGTATCCGATCGTAGGCGCGCGCGCTCAAATTGAGATCGGTCATGGCAACCCGGATCAATTCGTTCGATTCGCTCGTTAGGCGGCAATATTGTTTCAACTGCTTCGCCGTCATTCGGGCGTTACAGTTAGTCTGTCCGGGACCTGAAAATCGTGCCTGCTGCCGTTGCCGGGCCCGGGACGTCCGTTCCCGAATGGCGCTTGAACTCTCCTCCGTCCGCTCACTCGCTACGTCGCGATATTCCACTGCCGGTACCTCAATGTGCAAATCGATGCGATCCAATAACGGCCCCGATATCCGCTGCCGGTAGCGTTGCACTTGCACCGGACTGCAACGGCATTCTCGCTTGAGATCGCCGAAATACCCGCATGGACACGGATTCATCGCCGCCACCAGCATGAATTCGGATGGAAAGGTAAGGCTGCCGGCGGCGCGCGAGACCGTCACTTTTCCGTCCTCCACCGGCTGGCGCATCACTTCCAGGGTGGAACGTTTGAACTCCGGGAGCTCGTCCAGAAACAGCACACCGTTATGCGCGATGCTGACCTCCCCTGGCGCCGGGAAAGTGCCGCCGCCTAACAATCCAATATCGCTGATGGTGTGATGTGGCGAACGAAACGGTCTCGTTGAGACAAACGAAGTGCGGCCGTTCAGCAAACCGGCGATACTATGAATCTTGGTAGTCTCAATCGCTTCCTCCAGCGACATCGCCGGCATGATGGTGGGAATTCGTTTCGACAACATCGATTTCCCGGAGCCGGGCGGACCTACCATCAGAATATTGTGACCGCCCGCTACTGCCACTTCGATCGCTCGCTTCACATGGCTCTGGCCCTTCACGTCGGCAAAATCGACTTCGTAAGCCTGATGCGATGAAAAGAAATTCGTTAGGTCGCCTTGAGCCGGCAGCATCGGCTGATTTCCCTGCAGAAATTCGAACGTCTGCCGGAGATTTTGCACTCCGTAAACGTCGATGTCGCTCACCATCGCCGCCTCAGCCGCGTTGGCGGCGGGAACGAATAGTGCCCGTTTTCGCCGGCGCCGCGCCTCCAACGCCACCGGCAACACTCCTTTCACCGGGCGGACGGAACCATCTAACGCAAGTTCGCCCACGAAGCTGAAATCTTGAAACGACGATGCATCGACTGCCTGCGAAACCGCGATCAAGCCGAGTGCGATCGGGAGGTCGAAGCTAGGGCCTTCTTTCTTAATGTCAGCCGGGGCGAGGTTAATCGTTAGGCGGCCCTTTGGCTTTTTGAAACCGCTGTTCGCCAACGCGGTCGTGACGCGGTCGCGACTTTCTTTGACCGCAGTATCGGGCAGACCAACCACCACCGTTTCGACCTTCCCCTGCCCATCGTTCACTTCCACCTCGATCTCGTAAGCGTCGACGCCATAAACGGCTGCGGAATAGAACTTGGCCAGCATGGCCCGATCAGCTTGTCAGAAACGACCGGACATCGCCAAGCGCGGAGTTAGGTGAATTGCGCCCGTTCTTCGTAGCGACAATTGACCGTAATCGGTCCGAGCCGGTCTGGCCTTTGGCGGTTCGGCCTGTACCGCTTTGGCGCAGGCGTGTGAGCCACCACTACCAATGACCGATCAGATAAAGGTTCAAAGGTGCTACCGGCTCTGCCACGCCAGAGGCGAACTCTCGTAATTGGCTAACAAATCCGCCGGATCTTCGTAGACCGCGATGGCTCCCGCATCGCGCAGCGTTTTCTCATCAGCAGCCCGGCCACAAACCAGCCCTATTGTGTTCAAGCCGATTTTCTTCGCCGCTTCAACGTCGAATCGGGTATCTCCGACCGCCACCGCCCGATCGGGGGTAATCCGAAGTTTGCCTAACGAGGCTTCGAATACGTCCGGCGCCGGTTTGGATTCGCCCGCATCATCCGCCGTGATCTGGCAGTCCACCAGGTCGTTAATCCCGGCCAGCTTGGTATACGTTTTGACATCGTCAGCCTGGCTGGAGGTGGCGAGCGCTATCTTTTTTCCATCGTTGCGAATGCGCTGAAACAGTTCCCGTACTTTGGGAAACGCCGTAACTCGGGGCAAAAATTCGTCACGGAACAGTTTTGACCGATATTCATCGATCTTTTTCCCGTCCGACTTCAGCTCGGATGCAGAGAGAAATTCGGGAAGATATTGGTCGGAGCCTTTGCCAATGTTTTCTCGCAGCTTCGACATCGGGAAATGTTTTCCGAAATGTTGAAATGCCTGATTCCAGGCTTCCACGTGAAGGTCGTTTGAATCGACGATGGTGCCGTCGAGGTCGAACACCACCGCCTCAACCCGATGGCGGGCATTATGGGCTTGTTGGAACTGATCGTGCTGCATTTTGAAGTCTAAAGAGCCCCACAACCGCGATCAATATAGGACGGAAAACGGGTGTCTTGGCACTGACTTTTGATCCGCCGCCACGGCTGGTCAATTGGCAGAAGTCAAGGGCGCCAGATCGGCATGGGCGGGGCCGAAAGAACCGGGTGGAAAACACCCGGGTGAAAAGATTGAACAGGAGACATCCCAAGGCTGTCTGAAATCCGAATATTTAACCTTGTTAAATAGTTTTAGAGTGCTACAAGATTCCGACTACAAGGCATTTGGCTCTGCCTGCGACAGCCTTCTGTCCTACTACCCCCCCAAGTCGTTTAATGAAAAAGAGTTATATGGCGGCCGAAGATAGCGATACCGGAATAAAGATTTACCTGCGAGAGATCGGGCAAATACCGCTCCTGACTCCTGACCAGGAAATCGAGCTGGCAGCCAAGATCAAGAAGGGTGACCGGGAGGCCCGCGCCCTGATGATCCGATCCAACCTTCGTCTGGTGGTGAAGATTGCCCACGATTACGCCAACCTCGGTTTACCGCTGCTCGACCTGATTTCGGAAGGCAACATTGGTTTGATGAAAGCGGTCGAACGTTTCGATCCAGCCAAGGGTGGCAAATTGAGCACCTACGCTGCGTGGTGGATTAAACAGTCGATCAAACGCGCCCTGGCCAACCAGAGCAAGACCATCCGTTTGCCAGTTCATCTGGTGGACAAGATTTCGAAGATGCGTCGGGTCTCGTTGCAGATGAGCGAAGAACTCGGACGCGAGCCTACCGATGAAGAACTCGGAGACGAGATTGGTATTGCCAGCGGAAAAGTTTCGCAGCTGAAAACCGTGTCGATCCGGCCGGCTTCTCTGGACGCGCCGATCAGCGATGATGATTCAACCGAGTTCGGCGAGATCGTTGGCGACGAAGATGCCCAGACGCCCTTCGAATTATTGCGCGACAAAAATTTGCGCAACGAAGTCGGCGGATTGCTGGATGTTCTGGACGATCGCGAGAAGAAAATCATCTTCCAGCGATTCGGCCTGGATGGCGGCAAACCAAAAACGCTCGAGGAAGTGGGCAAGAAATTCGGCGTGACTCGCGAGCGAATTCGCCAGTTGCAGAACATCGCGCTCTCGAAACTGCGTCGCGCGCTCAGCAAGAAAGAGCGCCCGGTCGACGTGGAGTTGCCGGTGGAAGCCTAACCGTTCATCCAGATTTGCGAAAACGCGCGGATCCTCCGCGCGTTTTTTGTTGTACGATTTTAGCGCCGTTTTCGCAAACATCCTATCAAGCAAAACAGCGGCGACTTCGTCTCCCAAGATTTGTCATCCCGAGCGAAGCCGAGGGACCTCACCTACTAGCGTGACGTGTTCCGCATATGAGTCCCTCCACTTCGGTCGGGATGACATGGCTATGCTTTGGGCGTGAGCTAGTGA
>DATFCK010000539.1:0-5977 GCA_035253185.1 Chthoniobacterales bacterium
CGCGACCTGGGATTTTTCCAAAGATCCGGGTGATTATCGGGTGACGAACAGCGCCATCATGAGCGCGATGCTCGAAGTGTTTGCCGAAAATTATAGTCCATCGGCGCAGACGACCTTGTATCAGATGGGAGAAGCCGCGCTGGAAGCTTGTGAAGAAATTTCCCGGATCGACCTGGCCATGCCTAACAAGCACTGCCTCCTGATTGATTTATCGCCATTCGGATTGGAGAACAAGAACGAGGTGTTTGTGCCGATCGACGAACCGCACGGGCAGATCGAAGCAACGGTTGGGAGATGAAGGATGCGTTACTCGAGGAGCTGATGGCTGCGCGGCAGGCGCGGACGGCCTGCGCGCTGATCACGGTGGTTGGCACCCGGGGCTCGGTGCCGCGCGCCGCCGGCTCAAAAATGCTGGTTTACGCTGACGGCAAAGTCAGCGGCACAATTGGCGGCGGAAAATTCGAATCGCTGGTGGCGTCCGACGCGCAACAGCAAATGCGCGAAAAGCAGCCGTTGCTGAAAACATATTCGTTGCATGAATGCGCTCCCGATTCATTCGGCGCGATTTGCGGTGGCGAAAGCACGGTGTTCATCGAACCTCAGGTGCTAAGCGAAGCGATCTTTCTGATTGGAGCCGGACATTGCTCGCTCGCAATCAGCAAATTGGCGGTCGATTGCGGGCTACATGCAACCGTGCTCGACGATCGCGCGGAGCGTTCGGCGTCTTTTCCGCCGGAGGTGAAAATGGTAAGCAATATCGCGCCACCGCAGTTTATCCGGCAGCGAGAATGGCAACCGGATGAGGCGCTGGTGATTGTTAGCCGAAATTATGAGATCGACCGTGATGCATTGCATGCGGCACTGGAGGCGACCGGAACAATCGGATACATCGGCATGATCGGGAGCGCGCGAAAGGTGCAACGCGTGTTCGAACAGCTGATGAAAATCGGTGTGTCCGAAAGCTCTCTGAAAAAGGTTTACGCGCCCATCGGACTGGACATTAACGCGGATGCTCCCGCGGAGATCGCGGTAAGTGTGCTGGCCGAGATTTTTTCGGTGCTGCGCAACCGGGACGCCAAACATTTGCGTCGAAAGCTTTCGCGCGATTAAAAACGTCGGCGCGATTCGTCGCGATGGACACGAAATGGAGCCGATTTAGGCTCCGATTGAGAACCGGACTGGTCTTGATTTGATACCAGAATTGGGCTGAATCGCGCCTCACCCGTTTTCCGGTTGTTGCATTTATTCTCGTTGTAAATGTTTCATAATCAACGGTCGGAATAGACAGACCGAATCCATCACTCACGGAGGTGCCGGTTTGGTATGAAGCGTGATAATAGGCGGCTCAAATGAGACGGACCAGGGGGGCTGGGCTGACAGCGGCCGGCCGGAGGGTAGCAGCGTTGCAGGGCGAAGAGGCATCTAAGCATCTCGGTCGGGAGCGCCCGATCGGGCGATCGAGGCGTCGTGGGCGAGCCGAACCAGTGCGCGGTCGGCGGGCGCGGGGTGATTACGAGGAATATAGGAACCGCCGCGAAATTTCCGGGTTCACCACGGAACCTGCTTCAACCGGAATTGCCAAGGTGCTGTTGGAGCGGATTGGGGGCGGGAAATCAAGCAAAATAATGGAGAAAAAATGAGGGCGAAGGCATTTCCTGATTGACGGAGCGCGCCGAAAAGTAGTTATCTCTAATAGCTCTGGCAATTATAACAATCTACCTACGTTTCACTGAGCGCAGGTGGAAACAACAATATGATCCGAATACGAGGTTTCGCCCGGAAAACGCGGCGACTGACCAAGGGCGGCAGCATGCCCGCTGCAACGCGGGACGCTCTCGCCCAGGACAGTAGGCCAGTTAGCGATCGTGATCCGGTAATGAACATGGGTAACAACGGGCATAACAACGGCAACGGTACCGAAACGCTCCATCGCAATGGAACGATCGACCGAATACCGACCGCTCGCGCCCATGGCGTTAATGGATCGAATGGATCAAACGGTTCGAATGGTTCGAATGGCCACAATGGCTCTAACGGTCATGTCGATGGATTAACCGAGTACCTTCACGAAGTTGTCGAGCATTTCGCCGATTCGCATCCGGCGGTCGAAAATCGAGCGCCGCTTGATCGGAACGGTGACCACGCCGCAATCGATGGCCAACCGGCTCCAAAGCTGGAGACGATTTTCGCCCGCGCCGCCATCGATCTCGAATCCGCCAAGCCGATCCCGCGCTGGAAACGGGTGTTCGATGTCTGCTGCATTGTGCTGACACTTCCGGTCTGGCTGCCGTTACTGTTGTTGGTCATGGCGTGGATCAAAATGGTTTCGCCAGGGCCGATCTTTTACCGCCAGCAGCGCGTCGGGTATCGCGGCCGATTGTTCATGATTTTCAAATTCCGCACCATGCACGTGAACGCGGACACACAGACACATGAGGAATATTTCGCGCACCTGATGGAAACCGACGTGCCGATGACCAAGCTCGATGCGCTCGAGGATACGCGGCTCGTCCGATGCGGCCGGTTACTACGCGCGAGCGGGTTGGATGAGCTCCCGCAGCTTTTCAATGTGCTCCGCGGCGACATGAGTCTGGTGGGACCACGTCCCTGTTTGCCGAACGAATTTCAACGCTACTCGCCTGCCCAAAAGCAAAGGGTGAAAGCGCCCCCGGGGCTGACCGGTTACTGGCAGGTGAACGGAAAGAATAAGACCACATTCAGCGAAATGATCGCCATGGATATCCATTACGCCGAGCACATGTCGGTGTGGCTCGATTTGGCGGTCATTTTCAAGACCATTCCCGCCTTGATTGCGGAGACACTCGAATCGCGAGTGCGTCGCAACGGCGCGGTGCCGGCCGATGCAGTGTCGGCGCGGCAATAAAACGGACTGGTCGAAAGATTATGACGAGAACGACAACGGTAGGTGTCATCGGATGCGGCTATTGGGGGCCGCTTCTGGTTCGGAATTTCAAAGGTTTGCCGAACTGCCATTTGAAGGCGCTTTGCGACGTAAAAGAAGAGCGCCTCAAACACCTGCGCACGCTTTACCCGGAAGTGGAAGGAGCTACCGATTACGATCACTTCCTGAACGGTTTAAATCTGGATGCGATCGTCATTGCCACGCCGGTCAAGCATCACTACCCCTTGGCCAAGGCCGCGCTGCTCGCAGGCAAACATTGTTTCATCGAAAAACCGATGGCGGCGTCGTCGGCTGAGTGCCAGGAACTGATCGAGATCGCCCAACGCAACGGCCTGGTGTTGATGATCGATCATACTTTCCTGTATTCGTCACCCGTCCAAAAGATCGTGGACATCATCGAAGCGGGAGATGTGGGCGATATCCGCTACATCAATTCGCGCCGGCTCAATCTCGGGTTGTTCCAGAAAGACATCAACGTGGCCTGGGACCTCGCGCCGCACGATATCTCGATCATTCTTCACATTCTGGGCGAGTTCCCGCTCTCGATTAACTGCCAGGGCAACGCGCACGTCACACCCCGGATCGAGGACGTAACCAACATGTCGTTGTCGTTCCGGAACAAACGCTTTGCTACCATTCAAAGCAGCTGGCTGGAACCGCGCAAAGTTCGCGAGATGACGATTGTCGGCACCCGGCGCATGATCGTTTACGATGATCTGCAAACACACGAGAAGATCCGGGTTTACGACGTTAGGGTGGAACGTCCGCCGCACTACGATTCGTTCGCTGAATTTCATTACTCCTATCACTACGGCGACAGTTATATCCCGCATATTCAGCAGGAAGAACCGTTAAAGGTGGCTTGCCAGCACTTCCTTGATTGCATAGCTACCGGACGCCAGCCGTTAAGCAACGGCCAGGCTGGTCTCGAGATGGTTCGCATTTTGGAAGCGGCGTCAGCGTCGTTGAAGATGAACGGCGCGCCGGTGAACCTCTCCATGCCGGAGGATGCTCCGGCAGTATCCAATAACGGCAGCCGTAACCTGAGGGTAGTGGAAGCTCCGGCGACGGCAGTCCGCCGATGAGTGGGGCTTTATCTTTCAATCAACTCATCGCCCCCGACGTAAAGTTGGGGCGTGATGTCCGCATCTATGGATTCGTTAATCTTTACGGATGCGAAATCGGCGACGAAACGCGCATCGGATCGTTCGTCGAAATTCAGAAAGGCGCCAGTCTTGGGCGCCGCTGCAAGATTTCCAGTCACACGTTTATCTGCGAAGGGGTAACGATAGAAGATGAAGTGTTCGTCGGCCACGGCGTCACCTTTATCAACGATCGCTTTCCCCGCGCTACGACCGTGGCCGGTCGTCTTAAAGGAAATGACGATTGGGACTGTGAAAGAACTCTGGTCAAGCGCGGCGCATCGATCGGATCCGGTGCGACGCTGCTTGGCGGAGTCACGGTGGGAGAAAACGCGACAGTGGGTGCCGGGGCTGTCGTGACCAAAGACGTGCCGGCCAACGCAACCGTCGTCGGCAATCCCGCGCGAATTTTGAAGAAGAAGAAAACCAACCATGCACATCCGCGTCCCATTTCTCGATCTTAACGCTCATCACGCACCGCTCCGCGAAGAATTCGATCGCGCCATCGGCGAGGTTATCGACAGTGGCGCATTCGCGGGTGGACCATTTGTAGAAAAATTTGAAAACGAGTTTGCCGCGTTTTGCCGTTGCCAGCATGCGATCGGCCTGGGAAGCGGGACCGAAGCGCTCTGGTTATCGCTCCTGGCGTGTGGGGTGGGAGCCGGAGATGAAGTCATTACGGTGCCGAACACATTCATGGCCACGGCTGAAGCCATTACCTATTGTGCAGCTCGGCCGGTGTTCGTCGATGTAGACGAACGAACTTACACGATGGACCCGGCCGGGCTGGAGAAGGCCCTAACCAGCAAAACCAAAGCGATCATCCCGGTTCATCTATTCGGTCAGCCGGCGGATATGGATCCCATTCTGGAGTTCGCCCGGAAGCACGGATTGTTTGTGATCGAAGACGCCTGTCAGGCCCACGGCGCCGAATACAAAGGACGACGTGCCGGAACGTTAGGCGACGCCGGGTGTTTCAGTTTCTATCCGGGCAAGAATCTCGGTGCATTCGGTGAAGCCGGCGCCGTTATCACCAACGACGGAGAAATGGCGGAAAAGATCAAGGTCTTGCGGGATCACGGTCAGGTCCGCAAATACCGCCATAACATGATTGGCTGGAACTGCCGCATGGATGGAATCCAGGCGGCCGTGCTTTCGGTAAAACTGCGCCGGCTTGAGAATGGTAACCTGTTGCGCCGGACTCACGCCCGCGACTACGACGAGGCCTTTAGTTCCATCGAAGAAATCGTGATTCCGGTGGAAGCCGATTACGCCCGCCACGTTTACCACGTTTACGCGCTGCGAGTTCATGATCGCGATGAAGTGATGTTCACGCTGAAGGAAAAAGGGATTCAGTGTGGCGTGCATTATCCGGTGCCGGTACACCTCCAGCGGGCTTATCGCGAACTCGGTTATTCCAACGGCGATCTGCCGATATCCGAGCAAGGCGCGCTCGAATTCATCTCGCTCCCGATGTTCCCCGAACTGACCAAAGAACAAATCGGGATGGTGACACTGGCCGTTCGTGAAGCAGTCACGAGTGGCGTCATGGCCTAACCGTGGTCTAACCGTCCAATTATCCCAACCAACTACATCCCGACCCAAGACGACCCTGCCGCCGACGTAATCATCCAGGACGATCAGTTGACGCCTAACCGCGAGGCCGGTTATGGCGCATCTATCCAGGTAAAGCACCTGAACATCCTGGATCCGTCATCCGGCGCGGAATGGGACGCTCTGGTCAAATCCCACCCCGAGGGCACGACTTTTCACTCGACTGCCTGGGGCCGGGTGCTTTGCGAGACCTACAATCACAAAGCGCGGTATCTCTGTTTCAGTTCGAATGACAGTGCGGTAGCGTTAGTCCCCATCATTGAAGTGCTCAGCCCGTTCACGGGCCGCAGAGGCGTCT
>DATFCK010000540.1:0-4973 GCA_035253185.1 Chthoniobacterales bacterium
ATGTTTTTTCACCACCGCCGAATTCAACCGATCAGTTAGTCTGGCGATCACCCAGCCGGATAAACGGGCCAATCCCCGGCGCAACATGAAAGAATTCTGGGAAGAAACATTCGGCGAGGGTGCGGAAAAGAGGCGCGAGGAACGGGAACGCGGCGAACGCGAGGAAGAGGAACACAAAGTGCCGCCCAAAAAGATCGAAGGCATCGGCGAAGAAGCGCTATGGGTCGGCAGCCGTGTCGGTGGCGCGCTCTACGTGTTGAACAAAGATTCGTTACTTCGCATTAGCGTTGGCGGGCCCGACCCTGAAGAAAAAAAAATCGAAAAGTGCAGGGCGCTCGCTGAAAAAGCGTTGGGCCGGTTATAGCGGCGATTTTTTTGCGGAATAAATGCCCCGGCGCCAGCAGCACGGCGCGGAAACGGGCCACGCATCGTTGCCTAACGAATACGGGCGCCGGAAATTGCAGCGAGACGTCAGCGGTTTAACGCGACCCGACGCAGCGGACTGGGATCAATACGTAAAAAGTCCGCCTTCTCAAGCGGCGTAGGGCTACGTCCGATGACCCGGTTGGGCCAGTTGAAGGGACGAGACATGGGCATTCCAAAATTGTTCAAAAAAACGCATGTGGTCAGGCAACCAGCCGTTTCCGGCAATCCGAAGTAACAGCAATCGACCCACAACAAACCGCACAAAGCGAAGGATCAATGCAAAATGACTGCTGTAGCAACTGGCCGCTCCCGACTCCAGATCGAGGGCCCATCCTTCCGCGCAAAACCGGAGGAAAAGGCCCTGAAAAGAGGGGTGTCATAGTAGTAGGCGGACAAAACCTGAAAGTAGTACAATTCGATACGTAAAAAGTCCCCCTCCAGATTACAAAATTGCCACAAAAATTTTGATTCCCCGACAGAACCAAACAGAAACAACAAACGAATAGAGTAAGGACAAACCAACAACCCGATAGAAGGAACAACAAAAATGAAAACAAAATATCAACTCCTCGCAGTGCTTGCTGCGGTGATCCTGCCGTTGAGCTGGGTCAACGCCCAGGGCACCTACTCATTCAGCAATGGTCCATCCATCACCGTCAATTTGAACACCCCGTTTGTGCTCAATTTGCAGGCGACCACGACCGCCTCATCCACCGGTGGATTGGATTATTGGCTGCAATCTTCGGTCAATGGCGTATTCAGCATAACCGGCCGTGATGAAAGCGTCGGACCGTGGACCGATGGCGCCTTCACTGATGCGCAGGTTACGGCGTCAACCGACACTCGTAGCAACAGCGCGAATGCAGCCGGCGCCGATGGCCTTGCTGACAACGAGCTCAGCCCGCGCAACGCCTTCAATCTCGGCGCATCACAGGAGATCGGCGACCCCACGGTCGGACCCGGCACCTATAATGTCGCGAACCTCACCCTGACTGCGGACACGCTGGGATCGTACACGATCTCGACGGCCACATATTCGGGGTTCGGTATTAATGAACAAACGCCCACCCAGGGAACGATCACGGTTAACGTCGTGCCAGAACCCGGCACCTGGTCGTTGCTCGCTCTGGGCGGTCTTGGCGCCTTTGGCCTGAACTTCCTGCGCCGCCGTCGTATCGGCTAATAAGTTCCCCGAAGCTCCACTATCGGGTTTCGGTTCTCAATGCGCCGGCGGTGATAAACCGCCGGCGCATTTTTTTCGCCGTGGCCGGCTCAACCGCGGCGTGGCCAGCTTGGCCTAACGGATCACCGGGCGTAGCACGAGGAGTCGCATTCAATCTGCGCCCAAAGCTGCGCCTGAATTATACACGTCTCCAGGTAACGACATTACGAAACTGTAATGCCGTTAGCGACCTCCGGGGACGACCGTTCTTTCGCCTGATCCGATTCAATCAAAAATCATGTCGGCATTTGCGTTCCACCTTCATTCAACCCCGCCCGCTCTTGGCAAACAGTTGCCGCGTCAGCATTCCTTTACCAAATGAAAAAAAATCGGAGTACCAACCGCGGTTTCTTTATCGCGCGCGTATTTGTCGCCCTCACCTTTTGTTTTGTCGCGGCCGGCTTGACACTCCTCGCCACCACATTTTCGATTCCACCGGCAACAGCAGCGAGCGAAACTCGGAATCCGGCCGCCCCGTCACCGAGCGTCGACGCGCCGATGCCCCCTAACGTTAAGCGCGCAATCAACGCTACCATGGCCTGGGTCGCGTCGTTCCGAGAATCCGATGACGAATCGCGGCGGTTGATAAAGACAGCGGCTTCCGGTATTCAAAATTCTTCAATTGGGCCGCGAGCGTTGAGCCCGTTCGTCAGCGACGCGGTGAATGCGATCCTCTCTCCGCCGGTCCGCGATCTGCCGGCGGTCAGCCCGTTTACTATTTCAACCGGACAACCGGAAGAAGGAGAATTGAGTAATCGTGAACCGAGACCATCAACCAATCCAGACGAACGCGATCCGGTGATCCAGGACACGATTGATGCCACTGCGGCGATGCCGCCGGTGGGTGCCTCGTTCGATGGAATAAATAACGCGCAGGGCTGCAATGGTTGCATACCGCCGGATCCGGTTGGCGCTGTCGGTCCCAATCATTACGTCCAGATGGTGAATTCGCATTTCGCGATCTACAGCAAGACTGGAGCAGTGCTTTCGGCCCCGAAGGCCATCAACACTCTGTGGTCGGCGGTTCCGAATTCGACCTGTGCCACTCACAACAATGGCGATCCCATTGTGGTTTACGACCAGCTGGCCGATCGCTGGTTGCTGAGCCAGTTCACGGTGCAATCGGGCACGGAAAACTATGCCGAATGCATCGCGATTTCGCAGACACCCGACCCGACCGGTTCGTACTATCTTTATCAATTCGATCTGAGCGCGGACACGTTTCACGACTATCCGCACATCGGTATCTGGCCCGACGGCTACTACATGACGACCGACCTTTTCCCTAACGACGCCCTTCTGTTCAGCACCGGCGCCGGGGCGTGGGCGTTCGAACGACAAAAGATGCTGCTGGGCCAGGCCGCCCGTTATGTTTACTTCGACGAAACATCGCTCGCGACTGACACCTATACTCCGGGCGGTCAATTGCCGACATCACTGGAAGGAAAGAACCCGCCACCGCCGGGAACGCCTAACTTCTTCGTTGAAGTTAACGATACCGACACGCCGAATGCGCCGCCCGCCACCGGCTTGCACGACGAGATGCACATTTGGAAATTTCATGTCGATTGGGTGAATCCCGCCAATTCGACTTTCGGCACCGGGTCGAGTGCTCCGGCCGCCAAACCGGGCTTCACCGGTTTGTTCGCTGGCAACGCCGGTCAACCGAACTTCGTCGTTCCGATCGCGGATTTCATACCGGTGCCATGCCAGTACGCCAGCGGCCCAAACTGCATTCCGCAGAAAATTACGCCCGGACAGCCGACGGAATACCTGGAAGCGTTAGGCGATCGCCTGATGTATCGGGTAACCTATCGCAATTTCGGCGATCACGAATCGCTGCTGGCGCAACACACTGCGCAGGGACCGGCCGATCAGCCGGGTGGCGTGGCCCGCGCGGGCGTTCGGTGGTACGAATTCCGAAATGTCAGCGTCGCGCCGAACCTTTACCAGCAGAGCACCTTTGCTCCGCTCGATCCGGCGAGCCTGGACGGTCCTCTGTGGCGGTGGATGGGCAGCGCGGCGATGGATCATGTCGGAAACATCGCGATTGCCTACAGTGCCAGCGGTCCGAACTATTTTCCGTCCTTGCATTATGCTGGCCGGCTGGCCGGCGATCCGTTGAATGAGCTGACGCAGGGCGAAGCCAAATTGTTTCAGGGACTTGGCATCGAGACGGCAGTCCCAAACTATCTCCAACGCAACCGGTGGGGAGATTACAGCAACCTAACCGTTGATCCGGCGGATGATTGTACTTTCTGGTACACGAATGAATACATGCCGCCCAATGGCCCAATCGATGTCATTTCCACCGTAGAATGGCGCACCCGCATCGGCAGTTTCAAATTTCCGCAATGCACCGTGGCCACGCCGGCGCTGCTGAACGTCGTTTCTCGTAAAACGCACGGCACCGAGTCTTTTGATATTCCCCTGCCCCAAACCGGCACCCGCGGTGTGGAATGCCGCAGCGGCGGCCCGTCCGGCGACTTCACCATTGTTTTTCAGTTCGCGAATCCGATCACGAATTGCGGCAGTTCGCCTAACGGAACCGTTCAACCCGGCGCCAGTTCGAATGAGTGTGCGGTCCAGCTCACCGGCGTTCCCGACGGACAATACGCCACCGTGACGCTGAACGGCGTTCTGGATGATCACGCCGGCCAGGGCAATCTCTCGGCTACTTTCGGCGTCCTGCTGGGCGACGTCAGCGGAAACGGCGCGGTTAGCAACACCGATGTGGCGGCGGTAAAGGGCCAGGTATCCGCGCCGGTCACCGCGTCGAATTGCCGGGACGATGTCACCACCAATGGAGCGGTGAGTAACACCGACGTGAGCGTCGCCAAAGGCCAGGTTGGCAATACCCTACCGTCGACTCCCTAACCGATAGAGAATCCGATTCCCTAACTACTGAACAAATACCAACTCAAATGAAGACAAAATCATCTTGCATTGCCGCGCGCGCCACCTTGAGCGTGCTTCTCATCGTAACGGCCGTCGCACTTATTCTTGCCGGGATGAACATCAGCGTGCTGGGCCGGACCCCGCGCGATTTGAAGAAGGAGGCGGCGCTAGCGAAGGCGCCCGCGGGCGCGGCCGCGCTGCCGCCATCAGGCATCCTGTTCACGCATAACACAATCGTTGATTTTTCCGCTCTGGGTGGCGAACCTTTCATTAACTCCGCGCCCGTAACCGTCGCTCCCAACACGCCAGCGGGGTCGCCGTTTATTTCCGCTCCCTTTGGAGTTAGCACGACCGTCAGCCTGCTTTGGAAATCGATCGATGGCGGTCGCAGTTTTATTCCGTTAGGCACGCCTATTGTTCGCGATTC
>DATFCK010000541.1:0-4694 GCA_035253185.1 Chthoniobacterales bacterium
GCCAATTTTTCGGCGCGGCCACCTAACGATGACTTTGGTTCCGCTCAAATTGTTTCAGGGAGTTCCGGCACCGCCAATGGGAATAACGTCGGTGGGAGCAAGGAGACGGGCGAGCCTTCGCATGGCGGAAACAGCGGCGGCACATCGATTTGGTATAAATGGACCGCGCCGGCCACTGGTCAGGTGATATTCGACACGTTCCAAAGCGGCTTTGACACGCTGCTAGCGATTTATACCGGAAACACGTTAGGCGGTTTGACCCTGATTGCCGGTAACGATGACGCTGCAACCGGTGGAACGCAAAGCAGCGTTACCTTCAATGCCGTAGCCGGCGTGACTTATCTGATCGCGATCGATGGCTACAATGGGGCCAGCGGAGCTACCGCCCTGCACTGGTTGCTCACCCAGCAAAGTTTCACCATTTCGCTGACCGCGTCGCCGGTTAACGCCGGTATTGTCAGCGGAGCGGGCAGTTTCACGGCCGGAACATCGCAAACGGTCACCGCCACGCCTAACAGTGGATTCAGCTTTAATAATTGGACGGAGAATGGATCGATTGTGAGTAACTCCGCCAGTTACACTTTTACCCTGAACGGTAATCGCAATCTGGTGGCCAACTTCATTGCCAACCAGGTTATCTATGTCATTGCCACTAATTCATCTCCGGCCAACGGCGGAACTACCAGTGGGGGAGGCAGCTATGCCGCCGGTTCGCTGGTGACGGTGGCGGCGGCGGCAAGTAACGGTTTTTCTTTCGTGAACTGGACCCAGAACGGCAGCGTGGTCAGCACATCTGCCAATTACGCGTTTACCGCTGCTGCGAATCGCACTCTCACCGCCAATTTCTCGTCCAAGCAGTACAACATCGGGGTGAGCGCGTCGCCGCCCAACGGCGGCATCGTAACCGGCGCGGGCAATTACGTCAGCGGCTCGAATGTTACAGTAACCGCAACGCCAAATCCGGGCTTCTTATTTGCCAATTGGACGCAGAACGGCACGGTTGTCAGCACCACCTCGAGCTATTCATTCCCCGCCATCGCCGATCGCGCGCTGGTCGCGAATTTTACCAGCGTATTTACCATTGCCACCAGCGCCCAGCCGCCTAACGGGGGAGCAACTACGGGCGGTGGAAATTTTTCCGGCGGAACCAGCGCCACGGTGATAGCGCTCCCTAACAACGGATTTAATTTCGTCAACTGGACTGAAAACGGGGTGCAGGTAAGCGCTTCGGACAGTTACACCTTTACCGTGAACGGGAGCCGTTCGTTAGTCGCGAATTTCGCGTCCAAGCCTGGCAACAACGACTTCGCCGCGCCGCAACAAATTGCCGGCAACTCGGGAACCGCGGCCGGCGGCAATTTGAATGCAACCAAAGAACCGGCCGAACCCGCTCACGCCGCCAACATCGGCGGCGCCTCCATTTGGTATGCCTGGACGCCGACAATCAGTGGCCCGGCGACGATCGATACCCTGCAAAGCAGCTTCGACACGCTGCTCGCGGTTTATATGGGCAACGATTTAAGCCTTCTCACCGAAGTGGCCAGTAACGACGACGTGGCCGGCGGCCTCCAAAGCAGAGTGACCTTCAACGCTACCGCCGGCGTAACCTATCGAATTGCGGTTGACGGTTATAACGGCGCCACCGGAACGACTGCGGTCCATTGGTTGTTAGGCCAGCCCACTTTCACGATAGGACTCAGCGCATTTCCGGGCGGCAGCGGTAACGTTAGCGGCGCCGGCGCGTTCGCGGCCGGATCGTCGCGGACGGTAGTCGCCACCCCCAACCCCGGATTTTTATTTGCCAATTGGACCGAGAACGGGACGATTGTGAGCACCTCTGCCAGTTACACGTTTACGCTTAATGGCGATCGCACGCTGGTTGCGAACTTTGTCGCGGGGGTTACGAATTATACCATCGCGCTGCGAGTGGCGCCGGTTGGTCGAGGTAGCGCCATCGGCGCCGGCACGTTCGAGGCTGGCAGCATCCGGACGGTTCGAGCGAGCCCAGCCCGGCGATACTCCTTCCGCAGCTGGACTGAAAACGGCGTCATCGTTAGCACATCCCCGACATACACGTTCACTCTGGATCGTAACCGCAGCCTGGTGGCAAACTTCGCCCGGGGCCGGCGACGATGAGAGATGTAGGATCGCTTGGATCGGGGCTTTCATTAGCACTGGCCTTCACGCCGTGATTCGGGGTCTCCAAGCGGGGGGCGGCCAAATGCTCGGCTACATAATGTTGCTCTTGCCGCGCATCGCCGTCGTGCTACAGAAGCGCCGATGACAGGCTTCAGAAACGGGAACCTGACTCTTTGGCTGTTCCTAACAGCGTCGTTGATAATCAGCTCATCGTTAACCGCACAAACGCCGGCGCCTACTCCGGCGGGCTCGCCTTCGTTGGAACAACGGGTTGCTGATCTGGAAGCCTATGTGAACAACACCGCGCGCGGATCCGACGCTCAACCGGCAACCGCAAACTCGATGATCGGAGGACCGGGCCCGGGCCATAACGCGTGGCTGATGACTTGTGCCGCGCTGGTTCTTTTCATGACATTGCCGGGGCTGGCGTTGTTTTATGGCGGATTAGTTCGCGCCAAGAACGTGCTGTCAGTCCTGGCCCAATGTCTCGGCATCGCCGGAATGGTGGCCATTCTCTGGTGGCTGATCGGATACTCATTGGTTTTTTCGCGCGGTTCTCCGTTTCTGGGCGGCCTTCGTTTCGCCCTGTTGCGAGAGGTAACGTCGCAGCCGAACACGGACTACTCGTTCTGGGTGTCGCACAACATCTTCGCGGTGTATCAACTCATGTTCGCGATCATCACCCCGGCGTTAATCATTGGCGCGATTGCCGAGCGCATTCGTTTTGCCGCGATGATGCTGTTCGTGTTGATCTGGATGTTCGCCGTTTATTTCCCGATTGCCCACATGGTGTGGGGAATTGATGGCTGGATGAATGGAATCGCCAATCCGGCGGCGGCGATTCACGCCATCGATTTTGCCGGTGGCACGGTCGTTCATATGTCTTCCGGATGGTCGGCGTTAGTCCTCTGCATCCTGTTAGGCCATCGGCTCGGGTTCGGTCGCGAAATTCTGGCCCCGCACAGCATGGTGCTCTGTATGATCGGCACCGGAATGCTGTGGGTGGGGTGGTACGGATTCAATGCCGGCAGCGCTCTGGCCGCCGATGGAATTGCGGCGAACGCTTTTACGACTACGACGCTGGCCACGGCGGTGGCATCGTTTGTCTGGGCGCTGCTCGAGTACGTCCTCCGGGGTAAACCGAGTGTGCTGGGATTTTGTTCCGGAGCAGTGGGCGGTCTGGTGGTGATTACGCCGGCGTGCGGGTTCGTTGATCCGACCGGTGCCGTGCTCATCGGCATCGCCGGCGGCGCGGTCCCGTTTTTTGCCTGCACCAAACTGAAATCATGGCTTGGCTACGACGATGCCCTGGACACCTTCGGCGTGCACGCCGTCGGCGGCACCCTGGGGTCGTTGCTGACCGGAATTTTTGCGACAGCCAGCGTAAATCCGAATGTCAGCAAACTTGCCGGGCATGTGCTGTGGATTGAGCAGTTAAAAACAGTCGGCATCACGATTGCATTTGCGGTAATTGGCAGCACGATCATCGGACTGCTGGTCAACGCCGTGATTGGACTGCGTATACCACCGGAAGTCGAGCGGCAGGGCCTCGACATCAACGAGCATGGGGAAGAAGGCTACATGACAAGCGGTTAGGGCGACCGCGCGGCGCGCCATCCCTGGGCGCTCGCGGCCTAACGGCCGAGAACTGAGCCGGTGCTGGTCTGAATATCGGTTTGCATACGATCCACGTCTTTTGAGCTCGGGTCGGTTACGTTAAGACGCAGATCGAAATTCACCCGTGCCCATCCCTTGCTGCGGGTTTGCACTTTGGCCCGCGATTGCGGATGACCGTTCAAATAAGCGGTCACTTCGTAAACACCCGGAGGCAGTGATTCAAATACGTAGGTCCCGGTCCGATCGGTCGTTACCCTTATGACCTTGGCCTTGGCATCAAGGCGTTTTGCCCGAATTTCCGCGCCCCGAACCAGCTTGCCGTCTTCGTCGATCAGCGTTCCCTGAATTGAACGCTGATCAGCGGCGGTTGCTGGACTTGGCAAAAGTATCAGAGCTGCGGCAAACGCGCTGATTAATCCGAGGCGGCTGATCACAACTGAAAGCTATCCGAAAGTATCGCCACCGGCAACGTTTCGGCCGCAACTGCCGATATGCAGCCGCGACCCCCCCCGCATCGGTGGCGTTCGGACAACCAGCGATAGCCTAACGGGACTAAGGCCCGCTGGTCACTCCGCCGATTTCTGTCGTGCCGCTGCTGAAGCGGATGTCTCGCTGCATTCGATCAACGCCGTCCGCGCCGTTCGCATTCAGGCGAAGGTCGAAATTGACGTTCGACCAACCCTGATTGCTGGTCCGGATGATCGCGCGGGACATTGCCACGCCGTCGACGTATGCCGTCAGCGAATAATCGCCAATCGGCATTGTGGTAAACAGGTATTGCCCGCGCGAATCCGTCGCGGTAACAAACGCTTTCCCTTTTAGATCGGTTTTGCCTTTCGGTTCGGCGCGAATGATCGCGCCTTTGAATGGTTTGCCATCCTCACCGATCAGGGTGCCCTTTACCCAGCCGACATGCGATTTGTTATCGGCCGCCAGCG
>DATFCK010000542.1:0-3075 GCA_035253185.1 Chthoniobacterales bacterium
TACTCGATGTTATCAAGCTGCCATTTGCTCACCGGGTGCGAAATGGCGATCCTCATGACCCCTCCCCGCGCCGGATATTGCAGCTGAGCGGTAAAGTAGCCGTGGGGTTCAAAAAACTGGTTTTCCCAGGTCATCTGTTCCTCGATCTGAATCGGCTGCGCGGGCGGTCCAAGTCCCTGGAACATCATCATGATTTCCTGCTGTCGCGATGGCGGATAATCCAGTTTGGCCTGAGGTCCGAGATTATTCCTGAAGAAGTTCAGGTCCTGTTTCACGGCCACGGCCTCGATCATTTGTCTGCCGAACGCCCGTCCCTCCTTGTCCATGGTATTTTTGTGGGAGTAAAGCCACCAGATTCCGACTCCGATTAATGCCAGGAAGACGATGACGAAGATCAATCCGTCGCCGGCGGTGCTGCGAGATTCACGGTGTAGTTTCATATTAGTAACCGAACCCAATTCCTTTAACGACTTCGCCGTTTCGAATCAATGCTCCATGTTGTTGTTTGCCGGTATAAGCGCCGAATCGATTTCGTGAATTCACCGTAAAATTCACCCGCCAGCCATACTCGGGCTGGCCAGGCTTGCCGGCGTCGGTGCATTGGGGTTCCCCCTGCCATTCAACCTTGGCACTGTCGGGATTCACCAGATTTTTTTGCATCCAATTCCACACAATCTCCTTATACAGCCGGGGATATGGGCCGCATGGGCCGGCGGTTGGGGGCGCGGCTGGGACCGCCGTTGCCACGGGGGTTGCTGTTGCCTTTGGGCTCGGGTCAGCGCTAAACGCAGGCCGGACGAGCGATACGCACATCACCACCGCCAAAGCCAAAATTCTCACCATAGTAATTTGCCTCCAAAAGCGGCTTCCCGTCCAGCGGGAAAGGGCCGCGATTTGTAGACGCGGCGTCCCGCCGCGTTGGATTTAGACAAAGCGGCGAGACGCCGCTTCTACTTTCCTTTGGGGTAACAAACCGATACTCATCGGGGCCATGTATCGGTCGATCCTGCTGCTTCTCTTACTTGTTAATGGCCTAACGAATTTATCGGTCGCGCAAACCCCTGCCCCGGCCGTCGCTCCACCAGCGACCCCGCCGCCAGCGGCCGTGATGCCAGCCGACAATCCGGGCTCATTCGATCCGGCAGCTGCGACCAAAGCCTGGCTCGATACCGTGCCAGCCGAAAAGCGAGCGAAGTCGGATGCGTATTTCGAAGGCGGTTATTGGTTGATCCTTTGGAATTTCCTGCTCGGTGCGGCGGTGTTCTATCTGTTACTGGCAACGGGCATTTCGGCCGGGTTACGGAACTGGGCCGAACGCATAACGAGGTTCAAAGGGCTACAGGTCATCCTCTATTCCATCGCGTTTGTCTTCATCGTCGCGGTGGTGACGTTTCCGATGACGATTTATCAATATTACATCCGGGAACACCAATATGGGCTGGCCACGCAGACATTCGGTCCGTGGTTTGGCGAACGATGCACCGAATTGATTCTGACCTTGATCTTGTTACCGCTGGCGCTGGTGATTCTTTACGCCGTATTCCGCAAACTACCGCGCACCTGGTGGCTGTGGGCAACCGTCGTTGTGGCAGCCTTCCAGTTTTTCGGTGCCTTCATCGCTCCGCTTTACATCGAGCCTTTGTTTAACAAGTATAAACCGCTGGAAGATCCGGCCGTCCGGGAGCCGATCCTAACGATGGCTCGGGCCAATCAAATCCCGGTCAAACAAGTATTGGTTGTGGACGCTTCGCGCCAGACCACCCGTATCAGCGCCAATGTCGCCGGGTTTCTCCACACCACCCGAATCGCTTTAAACGACAATTTGTTGAAACAATGCAGCTTGCCCGAGATTCGCGCGGTTATGGCACACGAGATGGGACACTACATTCTGAACCATCTCACCAAGCTGGTGATCGAGCAGAGCATCCTTTTCCTTTTGGTGTTTGCGGTCACGGCCGCATTATTCAACGCTGCCATCAGGCGGCGCGGAGAAAAATGGGGGGTTCGTTCGTTAGGCGATCCGGCCGGATTGCCGTTGCTGGCACTGATCATCAATACGCTCTTCTTTATCCTAACGCCGGTGAATAACACCAGTATACGCACGGCCGAAGCCGAGGCGGATGCTTTCGGCCTCAACACCGCGCGCGAGCCCGATGGATTTTCAATGGTGTCGTTGAAACTTGGCCAGTATCGGAAATTAAATCCCGGCCGCTGGGAGGAAGCGATCTTCTTCGATCACCCCAGCGGCCGCGCCCGAATCCGGATGTCGATGGACTGGAAAGCCGCGCAGTTGCCCTGCGGATTGGTCAGGGAGTAATGGGCGGGTGCAATCACAATCACGATCACGATCATGATCATGATCATGATCCTGCTCATGATCAAATCTGCCATCCTTTAGATCAGGATCAGGATCAGGATTAAGATCAGGATCAAGAAAGGAGAAAGGAACAGTTACGGCGATGTTACCCGCCAAAAGCGCTGGTTAGGCGGAGCCGAAAATTGTTCGTTTATCACTTTGTCTTCCCAAATCGCAGTCGCGGGAGCAAGTGGACTTGACTCCGGCCAGGATTGAAGATCGGTTGACCGCCTCAGCGTAAACGGAATCCCTAACGGCGCCAAAAATCGCACTTGAGCGCTACCGTTTACCGGGTCAACGCTGAACAGCTCGAGTTTGGGCGGAAATTTTTGAAAGGCGAGTGGGTTTGGCTCAGTCAAAAGACTAAGCGCGAATTGGTAGAAGTGGGGCAGCCGCGCGCTCCAGGTTGGTTCGTTATGCATGCCACCGCACTGGGGATAGAGAAGGAGCTCGGAATTGACCGCGTAGCCTTTGTCCAGCCACGAATTATAAACGCCGTGGGCATCGAGCCAGTAGGGATCGGAGCTCGCTCCACCCGATACCTCCTCGCTGCCGATATCCATATATATAGTGAGGGGCAGCTTGGCAGAGGGATTGAGGATATTGGTTCGAAAATTCGGGCCGGCCCAGAATGCGGGGGAGAACACGCCGATCTTACCGAATGCATCGCTATGGGTGGTGCCCATGTAGGCGGTGAGCAATCCACCTAACGATGATCC
>DATFCK010000543.1:0-4223 GCA_035253185.1 Chthoniobacterales bacterium
GACGAGATTGGAAAGCTTACTGATGCATTCAACCAAATGCTCGTTCGAATCGGCCAGACGACTGATGATTTGAGCGCAGCCAAGGAAGCAGCCGAGGCCGCCAACAAGGCCAAGGACGATTTTCTGGCTGTCCTGAGTCATGAATTACGAACTCCGTTGACCCCCGTCCTAACCACCCTCGCGATGATGAAGGAGGATCGCAACAATCCTCCGGAAACACTCCAGGATCTGGAAGTCATTCGCCGCAACGTCGAAGTCGAAGCCAGACTGATTGACGATCTGCTGGATTTGACCGGCATCATTCGCGGCAAGCTCGATTTGCGCCGGGAACCGGTAGACGTCACTTCAGTACTCGAACACGCCATTCAAAATTACTGCTATCGCACCGCGGACGAGAAAAATCTGTCGTTAACCGTCAAGACGACTGCGACCGAGCGTTGCGTTTCAGCCGACAGCGCGCGCCTTACCCAGGTATTTTGGAATCTGCTTCAGAACGCGTGCAAATTTACCCCTATCGGCGGCGCAATCGATGTGCGGGTGACCAATGAAGCGCGCCCGGGAGCGTCAATGCCCGATCTGGCGGTCGAAATTCGCGACACCGGAATTGGAATTTCACCGGACGCGCTGCCAAGAATTTTTGATGCTTTCGAACAGGGTGAACGTTCGCGCGGCCGGGTATTTGGCGGACTTGGCCTTGGGCTCGCGATCACTCGCGCGATTGTCGAGCTCCACGGCGGATCAATCACCGCCACCAGCGCCGGGCAAGGGAAGGGCACCAGCATAACTATTCGCCTGCCGACTGTGCCCGCGCCGGTCAGCCAGGTGATCGATGGTCAGCCCAGACGACCAATCAAGCCGCTGAAACCGCGATCACTTCGAGTGTTGTTAGTCGAAGACCATCGCGATACCGCCGAACAGCTTACCCGTCTGTTACGGCGGGCCGGCCACCGGGTTAGCTGCGTTGGCAGCGTCAAGGAAGCGTTGGAGCGGGGCCAGGACGGCGAGTTCGACATTTTGATTAGCGATCTCGGCCTGCCGGATGGTAGCGGCTACGACCTGATGCGAGATCTGGCGCGCTCCCAGCATATCCCCGGCATCGCGCTTAGCGGCTTTGGAATGAAGGAAGATATTGAAAACAGTATCGCGGCTGGTTTCTCGCGCCATTTCACCAAGCCAGTCGATTGGCAGGAACTTCAATCTGAGATTCTAAAAATCGCGCCGGTTAGGGCATAACATGAAGCCTTTTAGGCGAGTTTGACGCTCAAGGTTTAACGCAGCCTTCGCGTCCGCGTTGCCGCCAATGTAGAAGCGGCGTCAGGCCGCTTTTTTTAGCAACCGACCTGAGTTCGCGTCTACCTTTATCGCACAAGCGGCTCGATCTTTAAGCATTGTATGTCATCTCCAGAGCGTCGCCATGTTCACGCCGACACAGAAGGAAAAGAACAGCGCGGCGCACAAATCGTCGCGGCCAGCCGGGGCGCACCAGCGTTTTCCACACCTCATCGAGATTGAATTCACAACAGCGCCGAATAACCTCCCGGAGTTCAACGTCGAGACTCATTGTGTTTACGATTTCCTGCCGCCTGATCATTTTCGCCTCAATCGTTTTTTTCTGCTCATGCGACAAGCTGAAAAGCCCCGAATCGCGGGAGCTCGCCGGTGGCTACCGATTGAAACGCGTCCGTGGCTCGAATGAACTTGCGCTCATCATTCCGCACCGGAGCGGTGGATTGATCATCAACGAAATCGGATGGCGCGAACCCTGGATCATGGCCAGGGGCAGCGGATCGAAGTATTGGGAAGTGATCGACACGGCTCATGCCGAACGCAAATTAGTCAGCGACGAAGATCTGAAAGCGAATTCCACTCTCAATTCGATCCAGACCATGGACGCCGAGCGCGCCTGGAACAGTCTAAATCCCGATACGCGAATTTGGTGAGCTCTCCAATTTTCCCGACTCGGGTAATTTGCACCGGCTGAATTTCTGACAGATTGGTAGCAGCGGTTCACCGAGCCGCGATGGCGATTGCGGCCCGTCTGAATTACCGGCACCAGGCCGGCAATTGATTTGAGACCAAAGCGGGGGTCTCTGGTGCCACCATCATTGTTCGCATGCACGAAATTTCATTAATTACCACGATCGCGCTGGCGTTGAGCGCGGCGCTGCTTTGTGGTCTGGTGGCGAGACAGATTGGGATTTCTCCCATTGTCGGTTATCTCATCGCCGGCATTATCATCGGTCCCTACACGCCCGGCGTGGTGGGTGACACCAAGATCGCGTCGCAGCTCGCCGAACTGGGAGTGATCTTGTTGATGTTCGGCGTTGGTCTCCATTTCAGCTTCAAGGATTTGCTGGCCGTGCGTTCGATTGCAATTCCGGGAGCGCTTGGTCAAAGCAGTGCGGCCACGGTTGCCTGCACCGGGCTGGCGGTGGCAATGGGCTGGACGTGGTCGAGCGGCTTGATTCTTGGTATTGCCGTTTCCGTTGCCAGCACCGTCGTTTTGATACGCGCGCTGATCGATCAGTCAGCCGTCGATACTCCGGAGGGACACGCTGCGATCGGCTGGCTGATCGTCGAAGACATCATCACGGTTTTGGTGCTGGTGGTTTTGCCGCCGTTTGCATCGAACAGCGGCGAAGGTATCGCCAAGACCGCCGGTATCGCTGTCCTGAAGCTCGGGGTGCTGACCGCCATAGTGGCGTTATCAGGCGCGCGGCTGGTGCCATGGTTGCTGTTGCGGGTGGCCCGTTTGCGCTCGCGCGAATTATTTACCCTAACTGTTCTAGTCATGGCCATCTGCGTGGCCACAATTTCCTACGTTGCGTTCGGCGCATCGATGGCGTTAGGCGCGTTTCTCGGCGGCGTGGTGGTCGGCCAGTCCAAGGTGAGTGACGCCGCAGCGGCCGACGTCCTGCCCATGCGGAACGCTTTTGCCGTCCTCTTTTTCGTGGCCGTAGGCATGTTGTTCGATTATCGGGTGGTGCTGGAATCTCCAGGTCTCGTTTTCGGCACCCTGATTATCATTCTGCTGATAAAACCGCTAGCCGCGCTGGCGATCGTTATTCTGGTAGGTCATCCCTTAAAAACCGCGCTGACTGTTGCCGGAGGACTCGCCCAGATCGGTGAATTTTCATTTATTCTCGGCGAGATGGCGACTTCGTTAGGCTTGTTGCCCGGCAGTGGCAACCATGTTCTGGTCGCGGCCGCGATTATTTCCATCAGTTTGAACCCTTTTATCTTTCGCCGCATGCTCGCGCTCGAACCGGCGCTGTCGCGAATTGCTCCGCTCAAACGATGGCTGGCGCGTGGTCACCAAAAGCTCGGCGCGCGCGCGAATCAGATCGCCGCCGAACGAATGCAGGACCCCGGCGCCGTGGTCGTTGGATACGGCCCGGTAGGCCAAACCGTGACCAGATTGCTCTCGGAGTTCGATATTAACCCCGTAATCATTGAAACAAACATCGACGCCGTCCTCGAGCTTCAACAGCGCGGCAAACAGGCGATTTTCGGCGATGCTTCCCGACCGGAAATCCTTCGAGCGGCGCGAGTCGATTCCGCCGCCTATTTGATTGTCACGATGCCTCAATCAGACATCAGTTTGCGCGTAATTGACGCGGTGCGCGAACTGGCGCCGATGATTCGGATTTTGACCCGGGCCAATTACATCAATCAGGCGCCAACTTTCTTTCAGGCAGGCGCTGCTATTATCAGGTTTGATGAAGCCGAATCCGCCGCGGCATTGGCTGAGGCGTTGCTCCAGGATATTGATGTTCCGGCGGACCGAATCGACGCATTGGTGGCGCGAATTCGGCGGGAACTTGCTCCGGCGCGGCACAGCGCGGAAGCGGAGACCTGATCGGACCCGGTTAGGGCCGCGATCGAGCGTTACCAGGCAATGGATCTGATGTTGCCCTTGAGTTCGACGATTTTGACGCCACAATCGAACATCTTCGGAATTACAAAGTACCGTTCGCGCTCGAGCCGGTTCAGCTACCGCGGTGTCGGGTCGCGATCGTGCTCGATCCGGATGGAAATAACCTTGGGATTCATCAAAGAGGAACAAAGTTAGCCACCGATTCACATGATGAACACCGATTGTTAGGCGAAGCTTTTTTGTTATGCGTGATCGGCGTTTTGTCGCGGTGCACCGGGGCGGCCCGCTTGACCGCAAAAGGCATCGTTTTCTGGCGAACTGGGCGGCCGATTGCGCCGAGCATCTG
>DATFCK010000544.1:0-4400 GCA_035253185.1 Chthoniobacterales bacterium
AGAACAACGAATAGCGTGTCGGCCAAATCGCGCCAATGACGCCCTCGCCGATCATCAGCAGGCCGAGAACCTCGGTTGCTCGAGTCGCAATTTTTGATGTGTTCATAAAATACGAAACTGTTCGGCGTCACCGGCTTTCAATTCCAATCCGTGCCCCGATCTCGTTAGGTCTGGCCGCAGCGCGCCGTTTTCCGGCTCCGGCACGCCATCAAACAACATCCGTTCGATCCGGACGTGATCGTGAAAATATTCGCCGTGAATGAAAGGCCGCGCGCTGCAGCCGAGATGAACATGTAACGCCGGTGCGCAATGCGATGAAAGAGGAACGTGATGCGCTTCACACAACGCGCTTGCCTGGAGAAATCCGGTGAAGCCGCCGCAGCGCGTGGCGTCAACTTGCAATACATCAACGGCGCCGGCCTCCAGCATGCGCCTGATATCGTCGACGGTGAACGCATACTCGCCGGCGGCGATGCTCATTCCGAGCGGCGCGTCCTCGCACACCGCACGTAAACCAGCCAGATCATCCGACGTTACCGGTTCTTCAAACCAGCTGACATCGACTTCAGAAAAGGCATATGCCAATCCAAGCGCCTGAGTCCGGGAATAGGCGCCATTGGCATCGACGAATAATTGGGCGTCGTCACCGATTGCTTCACGAGCGGCAGCGACCCGAGCCGGATCGCGGTCGGGGTCACGCCCAACCTTCATCTTTACCCGCGGTATGCCTTGTTCGACCCAATTGCCGAGCTGGTCCTGGAGTCGTTCCTCCGAATAGGACGTGAAACCACCGCTGGCGTAAATCGGCATGGCTTCGCGGACCTGGCCTAACAACGTCACCAGCGGTTGATTGAGTAATTTCGCTTTCAAGTCCCACAGCGCGGTGTCAATAGCGGAGATCGCCATCGAAGCGATCCCGGGCCGTCCCATGTTACGGACATGCTCATTGAGCGCGATCCAGGTGGCGCTCACCGAGAGCGCGTCGCGCCCGATAACGATATGTTTCAGCTCGTCATCGATCAGGTTCCCGGCGGCGCTGGTCGTATAACTGTAACCTAACGAATTCTGGCCGGCGGCGATCAGCTCAACCAGCACGATCGTGGTATTGTTCCAGCGATAAGTTCCGTCAGACTCCGGCCCATCGCTTGGAATCTTGAATGCGGACACCCGCAAATCCTCGATCGCCGTCTCGCTTCGTTGCACCGCTCAGCTCCCATGCGGCACGAACGATTCCATCGCGTCTTTGAACGTCTGCCGGATGATGCCGAGCTGTTCCGGATCTCCTTTAAACAGCGCCTTTGCATAGGCCTCTGCCTGTTTAAAAGTGATGTGCGGCGGGAGGGTCGGGACGTTAGGATCGGTGTAGGCCTCGAAAATACACGGCCGGTCTGAGGCAAGCGCCTGGTCCCAGGCGTCGGCGATTTCCTCCGGCTTATCGACGAAAATTCCGCGCAAGCCGAGCATTTCCGCGTAGCGGGCATAAGGGAAGTCCGGAACATTCTGTGATCCTTCGAATTTTGGGTCGCCGGTCATGGCGCGTTGCTCCCAGGTGACTTGATTCAGGTCACGGTTATTCAGGATGAGCACGATCAGGCGCGGATCACTCCATTCTTCCCAATACTTCGCGATTGTGATCAAACCGTTGTTGCCCAGCATCTGCATGGCGCCGTCTCCGACGCATGCGATCACAACTCGATCAGGATAACAAAACTTGGCCGCAATTGCGTATGGCACCCCCGGACACATGGTCGCCAGGTTCCCGGACAGCGATGCCATCATACCGCGACGGATCTTCAGATCGCGGGCAAACCAGTTCGTGCCCGAACCGGAGTCAGCGGTTATGATGCAATTGTCAGGCAGCTTCGGTGACAGTTCCCAAAAGACGCGTTGCGGATTGATCGGATCCGCTTCATTCATGGCGCGGGCCTCGAGGACCTTCCACCAATCCTCAATTTCGTTTTCCAGCATCTGCCGCCACTCGCGATTTTCTTTTCGTTTCAGTAACGGAATGAGCGCGCGTAACGTCTCGGCGCTGTCGCCCATCAAATTCACTTCCATCGGATAGCGGATGGAGAGCATGCGACCGTCGATGTCGATCTGCACTCCACGAGCCTGGCCTTCTTTCGGTAGAAATTCCGAATACGGAAAACTGGAGCCGACCATGAGCAGGGTGTCGCATTCGCTCATCATGATCCAGCTCGGTTTCGTGCCTAACAATCCGATGGCGCCAGTCACGTAAGGCAGTGCATCGGGCAGGGCCGCTTTGCCCAGTAACGCCTTGGCTACGCCGGCGCCGAGCAAATCGGCCACCTGAATGACCTCGTCTTCGCAGCCCAGCGCGCCCGCGCCGATGAGCATCGCTACCTTTTCCCCGCGGTTCAAAACGTCCGCCGCGCGTTGAAGCTCCGATTCGCCGGGCACGATTCGGGGGGAGGGGAAGCCGATGCCGGAATGCACTGTGCCATGCGCGCGGCTTGGTTTTTTTACGGCTTCCAGCTCCTGGACATCGTTAGGCAGAATGATGCAGGTCACGCAGCGGCCCACCTTCGCGATCCGGACCGCGCGATCCACCAGGTGCCGCAGCTGCGCCGGGTCCGAGCACATGTGCACGTACTCGTTAGCCACATCTTTGAACAGCGAGATGAGATCGACTTCCTGCTGATAATCCCCGCCCAGAGCGGCGCGGGCCTGTTGCCCGACGATGGCCACCACCGACTGGTGATCCATCTTGGCGTCGTAGAGCCCATTGAGGAGATGGATCGCTCCCGGTCCGCTGGTCGCCAAACAGACCCCGACTTCGCCGGTGAACTTGGAATGCGCGCAGGCCATGAATGCCGCCATCTCCTCATGGCGGACCTGAACGAACCGGATCAACTCCTGATGACGATCGAGCGCGCCCATTACGCCGTTAATCCCGTCGCCGGGGAATCCGTAGATCCGCCGGATGCCCCACTGGGCCAGCCGCTTTACCAGAAAATCGCCTACCAGATCAGCCATATAAACCTTTCGTTAATCTTCCGCCGCAAATGCCATCGTCGTGATCAGCGCGTTCTCCGATTGCCGCGAATCGAGCCGCGTATGTTGCACCACGATTGCTACATCTGATACGATTGTGCTGGCGTAGTTAGTCCCTTTTGGAATCGGCGCCGGATCTTTGAGATCGTTGAAACGCTGATGCAATGTGCGCCGCGCCGGCACCGTGATTTTGTAGGGCCCGATCGGGTCGCGATCACTAAAATGAATTGTGATCTCGACGTGGGCATCGACATCGTTTGCATTCAAGATGCAGACCGTTTCATGGCTCTGCATTTCGGGCTGCGGTCCGTGGCTCCACGCCGGAATCCACCCTTCAGCTATCGCCCAGCGTTTTCGTCCGATTGTCATTTCTGAACATGAGCGACGATGCCGCCGGCCTCGGGACTATCCTTTGAATAGGGAGACCGACGGCATCTTGGCACCACCTTTTCTTCGCCTTAGTAATAGATCATCGGGTGCGTCCAGTAGGGTTCGTACCCGTAGTAGCCGTAAGTGTTCGTCTGCCATCCCCACTCATCGTAATCAGGCCAGTCGCTGCGGCTGAAATAGGTTGCGCCTTGCAACTTCGCTTTGTCCGCATTGACCACGAAACCGGGCGTGTCCTTTTTGCTTTGTCGCACCAGATTCCACGGGACATTCGTTAGGTTATCGCCCTTGTCGACATATTGTCCTATGTCCAGGGTAGCGTAGGCCACCCGACCGCTGCTGGGATGCATCAGCAGATTGTTGATGCTGCCCATTTGAGTGCCGTGCTGATCGAACACTTTTGCCCCGATCGCCTGATTCGCGCGCACCAGTTTTGCGTTCGCCGGCGCTTTCAACCCGTAATGCGTATAGTTGTTGTTAAACCACGCCTGATCGAAATTCGGCCACTTACCTCTGTCGAAATTGCCGCTGTCGCGCAACTTCGACTGTTCGAGCGCTAGCACGAATTCATGGGCTTTGTCGCGACTCGGATGCACGAATTTCCAGGGCACGGCCGAATCTTTGCCGCCGATTCCGAGCCAATCCCCGACCGCGACGATGGCGTGTGTTAATCCGCCGGTGTTCTCGTCGAACAGCACATCATCGATTTCCCCGATGTGATTGCCTTTTTGATCGAACAGCTTCGCTCCGACCACTTCGCTGCCTTTGACCAGTTTGCCGGTTGGTTTTTCCTGTTTTTTGTCCGTTTGGGCTACGGCCAGGCCCGCGCTGATCAACAGCGCCAGGCCGCACCCTACGGTTTTCCCTATTATCCTTTTCATGTTGTGACGCTGGCAGCGGGGAATGACCACAAGATGATGGTTGCATTACATCGATGAAATGCATCGCAGCCAGCGGATGTGGTAGCGTCGCCTAACGACTATGAAGCGCCCCGGGGT
>DATFCK010000545.1:0-5129 GCA_035253185.1 Chthoniobacterales bacterium
CCGCTCGATGGTGCGTTGCTCGCAAAAATTCGGGCGAGTGAGGACATTAAGTCGGCGCAGGTGATCCAGTTATAGACAGGTCTGCGCCCGTCGCCCCAACATTGCAGGTTGACCGAAGGCGGCTCCCTCGTCAGACTCGCCGCCATGGACTTCAGCGCTCACTCAATTCTTTGGATCTTGTTTATTGGCCTCGTCATCGGAGCCATCGCGAAACTGTTGATGCCGGGCAAGGATCCCGGCGGTTGCATCATCACCATGCTGATCGGTATCGCCGGAGCATTTATCGCCTCTTACCTCGGCCGGGCGATCGGTTGGTACGAACCGGGTGAACCGGCCAGCTTCATCGCTTCTATCGTAGGTGCAATGCTCCTGCTGCTGCTCTATCGCTTCATCGCGCCAAAGCGCGGCTGATCGGCGCTGTTATCCGGCTCCGCTGGAGAGTGGATTGTCGTTGCCTTTGCTATCGCGGAACGCGGTTAGCTCGTTCCCACAAAAAGCGGCGTCAACGCCGCAGTTTTGGCGGTAGAAAGGCGCCCGCGCCGGCTCTTGGAGACCGGGACCGATTGCGTCGCCTGGCGCAAGCATTTTTCTGCTTCACTCGCACGCCAGGCATCTTTTCCCGGGCGAATGAGAACATGCTGCCCATCACGGAAAAGAAACTCCGGCAGCGCGATCCCCTCGGGCGAAGTGATTACGGCATGCTTTCGATTACCCTCTTCGGCGCCGGCCTGACAGGCGAACATCTCGACCTGGTCAACGCAAAGAAGCGCGTTCCGAAGATAGTTTCTTAACTCAACGATGGAGTCGTACTCATGCTCGTAGTTAAAAGCGCAGGAACAACCCTGGGCCGAACCGGCATAGTAAACATAATTGGAATGAAAATGTTTGCGGACGCCTTCAGCGTTTTTCGGCAAATGAATGACGTGAAAAGCCGGATTGTTTTCGTCCCAGGCGATCACAGGCAATTCCTGGGGAGCGGCGAGATAAAGTGATAAACACATGGTCGTTTTTGTTGGCTTCCCGAGCGTTTTTAGGCTCGGGAAACGGATAACAATGGAAAAGCAGGATGCAGGCCATTTCTATAATTTCCATAATTGCCATCTAGGCCTTCCTGCGGACAAAAAAGCGGCTCCTGCTCTCCGTATTTCCACGCAACCCGAACTGATTTTTCCGGAGCGAGCTACAGAAGCTCACCGTCGCTCCAAACGCGTGGACCTTCGGAAACTAAGTTTACCTCTACAAACGCTCTGTCACTGATGCGTAGAACGTGTGACCCGACACTGGACACTCGATGGCAACGTTCGAGCCGTCATCTGGCAGGTTGGCAAAGACATAGGCCAGGCAATATGGATCCTGAACCAGCTTGCGGATTGACCCGCGCCCCTCAACTTCACTGTCCGATATTCGCGTGACTGCGTTTACTCGCGGGCATCGGTCCGCGTTCTCGACTGATTTTTTTCCAACGATCGCGTCCGCCGCCCCTCCGCTCGGATCAGAGTTCATGATTAAATGGGAAGAGCAAATTGCACTCGGCTGCAAGCATTTTTGTCAGTGTCGCCTTCAGATCAGCGACCGCGGACACGATCTCGATTTCTTTCCGAGCGGCGAAACCAAGGACTAGTTCTGACTGAAAACGCGGGTTTTGGCTTGCGCAACTTCAGCCCATCACTGATGGATATTTGTCGTGGGGGCTGGAGTTTTAACTCGGATCGCAAGCCTGGCGTCTGTGGTGTTCGTGGCGTTCGTTGCTTCCCCGCAGACCCTGGTTGGCGAAACGCCGGAGAGCGGGGTGACGACCAAAATGGATCACCCTCGACTTCGGGCGAAGTCAGCAATACACAGCGAACCCGCCGGGCCTGCTGCTCCGGCGCAGGTTCGCCTCGCAAATATTTCCACGCGACTCGCGGTTGGCTCTGGGGGCAGCGTCCTGATCGCTGGTTTCATTATAACCGGCTCAGAGCCGAAGAGAATCCTTCTGCGCGCGCTCGGTCCGCTCCTGCCGGTCAAGGAGAACCTGGCGGATCCAACACTTGAATTGCATAATTCGTCCGGTCTTGTGGCCGCAAATGATAATTGGAGAGACACCCAAGAGGACGAACTCCAGGCCACCACAATTCCTCCGGGCAGCGACTATGAATCTGCCATCGTCAAGGTTCTGAATCCCGGCGCATACACCGCAGTGCTTTCGGGCAAAGGGCAAACAACCGGCGTCGGCCTGGTTGAAGTATATGATCTGGACCTTCTGCTGGACTCGAGGCTGGCCAACATTTCCACCCGCGGATTTGTCGATCAAGGCGACAACGTCCTGATCGCCGGCACGATCGTATTCGGTGGTACACCAGCGAATGTTCTTTTCCGCGCCTTGGGGCCCAGCCTACCCGGGGTTCCGAACGCGCTGCAAGACACAACGCTCGAGCTGTTCGATGGCCAGGGCAGCGCTGTCGCCAGCAATGACAATTGGCGGGACAGCCAGGCTGCTGAAATCAAGGCTACAACCATTCCGCCCTCCGATCCGCGTGAAGCCGCGATCCTGCGCCAGCTCACTCCGGGTGCTTACACCGCAATCGTGCGGGGCAAAAACAACTCGACGGGTGTCGCCTTGGTTGAGGCATATCATTTTAACTAACGTCGCATGCGATCCCTTCCTCGAGCTGGCATCCTCCCCCGGATCGTAGCCGTCCTGATTTCCGGATTGGCGTCGGCGGATGCGCAGGTTAGTGGCGATTCTACGATCACCGCTCCGGTTCTCGGCCAACCGTTGACCATCACAACATCGAGTCAATTCGCCGGCGCCATATCTTCTCTCCGCTGGGCGAATAAGGAGTTCGTTAATATTTGGGATCACGGACGCCAGTTCCAGACGGCGTTGTCCGCCTTCAATCGATATGAATGCTACAACACCTACGAGGCCGGCAGCAAGTCGGATGGTCAGGGACCGACTAGCTCGAGCCAACTCCTGTCTTTAACGGCGATTGGCAACAGGCTGGACACGCTAACGCAAATGTCCTGGTACCTGCCGACGCGCGAGCCGAGGCCGGGAGGCGGAGATGTTTGCGGCGATCCCAGCAATTGGCTGCCTTGCCCGGCTTATACTGGACCGCTCTCGGACTACCAGGTGGGCAAGACGGTCACGATCGGATTCGCCGGCATTTCGAATGTGATTGAATATCCCACCCGGGTCTGGGTGCCCGAGGTGATCCTGAAAGCGGAAGTGCAGACGGTGATTGCGGTGATGCCGTATGAATTCGCGTCGGTCCGAACCTACGACATCGTTTCGAGGGACTACAGGAAAATACGTTTGGGCGACGGGGAGGACGACACGGTCAAGGTTCTGGCCACCTCCGATGGCGCCTTTGCCATGGGCTACTACTCCCCGGAGCTGCTCCAACCTTATGGCAATGGCAGCGCAGGCGGCTACAGATGGAGCATTGTTCCCCCGGATCCGATTTTTCCCGACCCTGATTACCCATTGGCGAGCGTGGGCGGGATCGATCGTTTCGAAAGCTTCAATGGGCCAGGTTTCACCAGCCATCGCTCGTACCTGGTAATCGGGAATCTGGATCAGGTAAAAACCGGTTTACGCGATTTACACTACCAATTTCGATCGCTGGATCCGGATGTTTTCAACTGGCGTGAATATGTCGCCATAAATCAGCTGCAGTCTCTTTATCCGACACGGGCGGCGGCCGAAGAACACTGGATCACCCATGGCATTTCCGAAGGAAGAACGGGATCGAAAACGTTCTCGAGCTCGCGCTATCTGCAACTCAATCCAGACGTGGCCAATTTGGTCGGAGCCACAAATTACCAGGGAGCGATCGACCATTACGTAAATTCCGGCCGCGCGGACGGGCGGGGCACGGTCGCAAAGGTTTCCGCTGGGATGCAGCACCTCCTCGTCTTGACCAACAGAAACGTCAAAGCTTCGGGTCAAAACCTCTACGGACAACTGGGCGACGGAACCCTGATTTCGAAATCGACCCCTACGGCCCTTTTCAACCTAAACAACACGGTCACGGAGATTGCGTCGGGGGATTACACCTCCTTCGCGGTTCGGAACGATGGTTCCCTGTGGGTCTGGGGATCGAATCAATACGGAGCCCGCGGCGATGGGACGAGGGGCGACAACATGGCGAACCCGGTCCTGGTTCCCTTACCTAATCTGGTGAGCACCCCGACACGTGCCGGGAAACATGCTGTGGCAATCGGCACCTTCGCCTACGCCGTTATTGACACACAAGGCCAGGTTTGGATGTGGGGGGTGAACTGGAATGGGCGTTTGGGCGACGGGACAACAACATCTCGCTTCACTCCGGCGCGAGTAAAAAACGGACCCAATCCCGGAGATTATTTGACGGGCATCGTATCGATTGCAGCGGGCGGAGGGACGATGGCGGCGATTGACGCCGATGGCACGGTTTGGACCTGGGGAGCGGGAGCAAATGGCGCGCTCGGGAACAGTTCCACTCAGGACAGTTTGTATCCCGTTCAGGTTATTAAGGCTGACCAGGGTTCGACGACCGCTCCATTGGGTGGGGTGGTGCAGGTAGCCTGTGGCTCGTCGGGATTCTGCATCGCCCTCACCAGACTCGGAAGGGTTTATGGCTGGGGCAGCAACGCGTTTTCGCAAATGGGGCTTCCTTCAGGTGGCGCGCTCTCGATCGCGACGCCTATTGCTGTCGGTCCCCAAGGTTTCTCAATCGATGCTATTGCGGCGGGATCGGCCCACTGCACCGCCCACAGTTTGGACGGAAAGGTCTACGGATGGGGTTACAACGGCCGGGGGCAACTCGGCACGGGTTCGACCAGTATCGCTCAATCGCCGCCTGTCGCGATGAACTATGGTCCGAACGAAATGAGCGAAATCGGCGATCTCGGCGCCGGAGCAAATTTTAGTGTCATGGTCCGAAACTCAGATCGCGCCGTTTTTGTTGTCGGAGATAATCAATCGGGACAGCTCGGGATCTCGGGGACCGGATCGGCTCAGCCCGTGCCAGTGCAAAGCTTTTATTAAACACTTCGCTTTGCGGCCCACCAATTTCCGTGCGGTTCTTTCGACCTTTGCTTCCTGATTCCATCCAAATTGACGTCTCCTTTTCCTCATCATGTCCAAAATTAGACCTACCCTT
>DATFCK010000546.1:0-8963 GCA_035253185.1 Chthoniobacterales bacterium
GCGTATGTGATGGATGAGGTGAACCGGTATCAGAAGTTAGTAGCGGAAGCGAAGAAGAACGTCACCGAAATTTCGCCCGAAGACGCTGCTGCAAAAATGCAGAATAAGGAAGCAGTCATCATTGATGTCCGCGACAAGGACGAATATGACGAAGACCATATTCCCAACGCGGTGCACCTGAGCCGTGGAACAATCGAGCTCGATATCGAAGAAAAAGTTCCGGATCCAAACGCGGTGATCATTTGCCACTGCGGCGGTGGCGGTCGATCCGCGTTAGCCGCTGAGAGTTTGCAAAAAATGGGCTACCAGAACGTGCGTTCCATGGCCGGAGGATTGAAAGCATGGAAAGCGGCGGGATTGCCGACGACGCAAACGTGAAACGAATCTCTACGGTTGGCTGGCACCGCCTGTTAGGCGGTGCAGCCATAATTCATGCGGCGGGATCGTTCCTGGCAACGCTTGCATTAATTGGAAACGAAATGCGCGTGCCACCATGGGTCATCCCATTGTGGGTGGGCGTGACGGCATTGTGGTTTCTTTGGCCGCTCGTGCTTGCTCTGCACCCGGCTCAATCGGCTCGGCGCGTTTTGCTTCCGTTAGGTTTATCTGCGCCTTTCGTCGTGCTCTGGTTCAGATGGTGGTCAAGCGTCTGGGGTCCGCAGGTAGTTGGCCTGCCGGAATTCGTGGAACTCACACCGCTTGATCTGGGCCGGTGCGCGTTTTCATATGTTCAAGGATGGACAGAAGGCAAACTTGCTGTCCGTCGCGGCGAATTTGTTCTGGAAGGATACGGATTCGGATTTTGGGCGCCGAGAGCTCCGAAATTTTCCGACGAGGATAGGAATCAATGCGGAATCAAGCTGAACGCGGTTGCGGCATGCGTGGTGGATACTCACATCGTGTCACACGCGCGTGGTTGGAACGATGTCACCATGTCGGCGCTTCGCCGCCGCTGCCCGGACATTGTGAAGGCAGCCGAACAAAGAGACGCGCAATGGGAACAGTCCTGGCATGATGGCCGGCGAGATGGACAGGCGGACGCGACAAATGACATCCGTGCGGGAGTGCTTGCCATTGAGGTCGACGTGTCACACGACTGGAAGGATGACGATTTCGAACAATTATTAAGGCAGCGATATCAGCTCGGCATGAGGCGCGTAGATCCCCGCGCGAATGAGAACATGGCCAACAGAATATCAGGTCACCAGTACGGGTACAACGAAGTTGCTGAAGCGGAAATTGAAAAGCGGTTAGGCAAAGAGAAGATCAAAGAAATTTGGAGCAACCGGTTGTTTGAACCACAGCCCAGGCGCTAGGACTACAAAAATGTGCGCTCGATGGCGGGTGGATTGAAAGCGTGGAAAGCCGCGAGTTTGCCGGTGACGAAAAACTGAGTGTTGCACTTGCCGGCGATTCTTCGGTTGGGGAGCACAGGCTGCCAGCCTGTTGTTGGCCGACAGCTTGTCGGCCAAGATCAAAGTTTGTGTCGGCAAGGCTGCCGACACCAGCAGGCTAGCAGCCTGCGCTCCCCGGATAATTATCCTAACCCCGCCCACCGATTGCCTAACTAGTGGACTTGTCTCGCCGCTGCAGCGGGCATGGCGGCTTAGCGCTCAACCACCGAATGCTTTCGGGGCTGTCCGTAACGGGCGAGCGTCCAATGCTCAATGATAGAGATCACCGCCGCCAATTCGGTGTTCGGCGTTTGGCGTTCGGCGTTTGCTTTATTCGTTATCCCCCCACCGCCTGATAGTGCCCCAGCCCGCGTTTCCACATCAACTTGGCCGCGCCCCACAAGAGCAGCACCCATCCCATTTGAATAGCTAACGCCTGGGCGAGGGCGGCACCTTGTAATCGACCGAGGAAAATGGCAATCGGGCAGAACAGCTCGTAATAAAACGGCAGCCATTTCATCACCGCCTGGATGCCAACCGGCATGATGTCGATCGGAAACATCTGGCCTCCCAGGAAGTATTCGAAGGAATAGACGATGAACACGATCGTCGAGATCTCGAGGATCCAGAACGCCATGATCGCGATGGTGTAGGTAATAAAAAACTGGATTAGCGCCGATAGCCCCAGTGAAAACAGGGCGAGAACATACGTCAAAGGGTCGTTAGGAAACTGTACGTAGCTCCGAAAATAAATGAAGATCAGAATAATCGGCGGAAGGGTGACCAGGGTGTAGACCAGGCGGCCACTCAGAAAGATGCTGAACCGGTAGCCGAGATAATTCATCGGTTTGGTCAGGAACGAATTGATCTGGCCTTCTCGAATATCGGCCGCGATCTGCCATTCGTCCTCGGTCGGCGTGACCAGATTGCTGACCAGAATCGTCAGCAGGTAATAATAAATCATTGAGCCGTAGTCGTAGCCGTGCAGGCCGCCGCCGCGCTCATCGAACACGGCACGCCACAGAAATACGGTTCCGGCCAGCGGAATAAGCGCGAATAGAGCGCGCAGGAAATAATTCCAGCGGTAAACGAATGTGTTTTGCAGTCCGATGTTAAAGACCGAAGCGTATTTTTCGAGTTGGTTCATCACCCGGAATTATTTCGTATTTGAGCGGACAAAGAGCCACAGATCTGCACAGATTTCCACAGATTGGTCGACCTAACTAACTCTTGGGATCTGTGTTAATCCTATGTCCATCTGTGACTACTATTCTCGGCTTCACGCGGTCGTTAGGCGCCATCGGCCAGCTCGAATGCGAGATTGATGGCGGCGATCATGCTGTCCGGACGGGCGATGTTTTTGCCGGCCAGATCGAATGCGGTGCCGTGGTCGGGACTGGTGCGCGGAAAGGGCAAACCAAGAGTGACATTTACCCCGGCGTGAAATGCGTGGAGCTTGAGTGGAATGAGTCCCTGGTCGTGATACATGCACACCACCGCATCGAATTCGCCATCGACCGCGCGGTTAAACACCGTGTCGGGGGAGTGGGGCCCGGTAAACACGGCCGGTTGAGGGTTGAGAGTTGAGGGTTGAGAGTTCATTTCGGCGATAGCGGGCTCGATGATTTCAACTTCTTCACGCCCGATGGTACCGGATTCGCCGGCGTGCGGATTCAGGCCCGCTATCGCAATGCGGGGCGCTTCAATTTTTCGGCGCCGCAAAAATTCTGTCAGCAACAATCCGACCCGCACGATCTCGGATTGTTTTAGCGCACCGGCGACTTTCTGGAGCGGAACGTGAACCGTAACCAAGGCGACCGTGAGTTTGCCGCCGGTTAGGCACATTGCGTAGTTGTCGACTCCGGTGCGGCCGGCAAAAAATTCGGTTTGTCCGGGAAATTTGAACCCGACTTCGTACATGCGGGCTTTGTGGACGGGGGCGGTGACGATGGCGTCGAGCTGGCCGCGCTGAGCCAGCGTAACCGCTTCCTCAAGTGCCGCGGCGGCGGCGCGGGCGGTATCGGGGGTGGGTTGGCCTAACGAACACGGCGGATAACTGCCGATGATCGGATATTCCGCCACCGGCGATAGATCTCCGGATTTGAGGGCGGCGTCGACGATCTCGGGGCCGATCCCGGCACAGTCGCCCAGGGTAATTCCGATGCGCTTTGGCATGCGCGAGTGTGCACACGGGCGCCGCTACTGGCAACTCGCGGGGCTTGCCCGTTGTAACGCTTTTAACGGTTCAACGGTTTAACGTCAGCGGAGCGAAGCGAAGCTAAAACGTGCGGATGTAGGCTTTCGATCGCAAACTGGCGATCCAGCGCTCCTGAAGTTCCTGGGCCTGCTGCTGCAGAATTTTCTTTTCGATTTCGTCGCGCGCGTCAGCCAGAGAACGGGTGGTCCCGCCCTTCTTTTCTTCTACCTTCAGGATGTAAAAGTTCCCGCTGTACTCGACGATGTTGCTGATTTTTCCGACCGGCAGATTGAAAGCCACTTTTTCCAGCGGCGGTGCCAGCGTCTTGCGTTCGATCCATCCCCAGTCGCCCCCAAGGTCGCGCGAGCTGTCCTCAGAGTAAATCTGAGCGATGCGGTCGAACTCGCCGCCGTTAGCCAGTTTCTTGAGAATTTCCTCAGCCATGTCCCGCTGACTGGATGCAGTGGAATCGTTAGCCTTCGCCGGAATCATGATCATGCGAAGCTTGATTTGCTCCTTGGCGGTAAACTCGTCGCGATGGGTCCGGTAATATTCCTCGATCTTAATCGGGGAAACGATCTGCTGTTTCTTGACGTTCTTGCTGCGCATCGCCTGAACGATCATTCGCTCGGATTCGAGTTTCTTGAACTCGCCCTCGGTGTAATTCTGCGCCTCCAGCGTCTTGATAAAGGTGTTTCGGTCCCCGCCAAAATTTTCCTGGATAATCTCGTGCATGCGCTGATTCACGAAAAAGTCCGGGATCTGATAGTTTTCCTTTTTGAATGCCTGAATGATGAGCTGACGATCAATCAAGTCTTTGAGTGCAGCTTCGCGCGCTTCCTTGACCGCTTTGACTAACTCCTCGCCTTGCAACTGCGAACGCAAAACCTTTTCACGCGGCGCGACCAGGGAGCGGACCTGGGAGTAGGTAATCACATCGGTGGTGGTGGCAACCTTCCCGGTAGGATCGGGTAGCGAAACCACCGCGGCGATCCCGTCTACTACCTGCGGTTCGCCGGCATGACGCGGCTTTTGCGGTTGAGTCTGACCAAAAGTCGATAACGGCAAAGCAACTGCCGCGGCCCCAAACGTTATCAGCGATGTACGAAACATGAGCATCAAAGTTTTTTGACCAAGTCCAAAATTTCCGGGAGGTGTTCTTGGATTGTAGGGGCAACTAAACGAGGGAATTTGCCATCGACAAGTACAAAATCACCTCTTCGCGTGAGCATTAGCTTCTGGTTCTTTACTTCCACCCGGGTCACCGCTTTCTTGGCGGCGGCCAGCTTTATTTGCGTGACCAGAAGCAGGTTTTCGACCGCCACCGGGAATTGACCGAATCGATCGCGCCAGTCCCGGCGTAAACGGTCGAGCTGCTCGTGGGTGGTGATTTCAGCGAGATTACGGTAGGCCTGAATTCGCAAGCCAGTATCGCTGATGTAGCGGGTGGGAATGAACGCCGGAACGCGTTGCCCGGTGCCGGCTTTAACGACCGCGTCTCGCGTCGGGTCGCCGTTCAGGTCAGCCGCGAGGGGGTCGGCTTCGTTGGTGGTCATGAAATCCAACCGCACATCCACTTCCAGACGCAGCCCGGCTTTTTCGCCCTTCAACTGCGCCACCGCTTGTTTGAGCAGCTGGCAATACAAGTCAAACCCGATGGCAGTGATGTGTCCGCTCTGTGCCGTACCCAGGATGCTGCCGGCGCCGCGGATCTCGAGGTCACGCATCGCGATTCGGAAGCCCGCTCCAAGCGAACTGTATTGCTTAATGGCGTTGATGCGCTTGCGGGCCGCGCCTACCGACATCATCTCGCGCGGTAAAAGAAGGTAGGCATAAGCCTTGTGCTCGGCTCGGCCGACACGCCCGCGCAGCTGATACAAATCGGCCAACCCAAAGCGGTCAGCCCGATCGATAATGATGGTGTTGGCATTGGGAATATCGAGACCGCTTTCAATAATAGTGGTGCACACCAGCACGTCGATCTTTCCGGCCACGAATCGCGACATCACTTCTTCCAATTCGTCCGCGTCCATTTGTCCGTGACCGATGTCGACCCGCGCACCCGGCACCAGGTCCGCGATGCGGTCCCGCACTCGTTCGATCGATTGAACGCGGTTATGCAAAAAGTAGACCTGTCCCTGGCGCTCGAGCTCGCGGTTGATCGCGTCGCGAATAATGCGCTCGTCATAACCGCAGACGACTGTTTCAACCGGTAACCGGTTGAGTGGCGGCGTTTCAATGGTGGACATGTCTTTTACTCCGACTAACGACAGGTACAGTGTTCGCGGGATGGGGGTCGCCGACAGGGTCAGCACATCCACCAGTTTGAACAATTCCTTGAATTTCTCTTTGTGAAGAACCCCGAAACGTTGTTCTTCATCGATCACCACCAGCCCAAGATCTTTGAATACCAGATCGCCCGAAATCAACCGGTGCGTGCCAATCACGATATCGACACCGCCTTCGCGCAACAGTTGCAATACCTTGCGCTGTTCGCCCTGGGAGCGGAACCGGCTCAGCATTTCGATGCGAATGGGATATTCCAGCATGCGCTGCCGAAACACTTCGTAGTGTTGCTGGGCCAAAACCGTGGTCGGCGCCAGGACCGCGACTTGTTTACCTTCCATCACCGCTTTGAAAGCGGCACGAATCGCCACTTCCGTTTTCCCGAATCCCACGTCACCACAAATCAGCCGATCCATGGATCGGGCGCGCTCCATATCGCGCTTCGAATCATTAATTGCTTTTAGCTGGTCCGGCGTTTCCCGAAATGGGAACGAATGTTCGAACTCAACCTGCCATTTCGTATCCGGGCCGAACGCGTAGCCGGGTTGCGTTTCCCGTTCCGCCTGAAGGGCCAGCATTCGACCGGCATAATCGAAGATCGCCGCGGTTGCGGTTCGTTTGGTGCGAGCCCAGCGCGCGTCCGCCAGTGAGCTGAGCGCTGGCGCTTTCTTGCTGGCTCCAACATATCGCGAAACAAGATAGGCTTGCTCCAGCGGAACGTAGAGTCGCGCATCGTCGGCGAACTCGAGTGCGAGCACTTCCTGATCGGCGTCCGGTGTGGCCTGAGCTTTCGGGCGCCCTAACAAGTCGGTCGGCGCAGCGGCGGGTGCCGATGGAATACGGATCAAACCGAGAAACCTGCCGACGCCATGTTCGAGATGGACGACGTAATCGCCTTCATTCAGTTCGCTGAAATCAATTTGCGCGCGATGCCGGCTGGCGCGTTCGGCTCGTTGCAACCGTCGAACCGCGTGAGGAGCAAAGCGGCCGAATAATTCCGCCGCCGAGAGAACGATCAACTTTCCTTCCGGAAAACAAAATCCGCGCGGCAAGCTGCCTTCGACCAGATCGACTGCGTCGAGCGCCCCTTCGTTAGGCGCAATGATTTCGCGAAACCGCTCCATCTCGCCTTCGGTCTGGAAATAAATGACAATTTTCGACCCGGCGGCGCGCCATTCATTGAGACGCGCCAGGAATTGCCCGCGCTTTGCTTCGGCCAGCATGAAGTCGCCGACCGCGAATTCGCCTACGCCGCAATCTTCGAACGCGCCGCTGAAGTCTTCCGGTCCCTGTTCGATCCAGCCTTCACTGATCTGGATCGGGACGTTCGAATCGTCATCCGGTTCGATGTCGATCCGCAGATGGTCCGGCCGGATGTAATCGCCGACCGTGGCGTTTTGTTCTTCGGTCGTAGTGAGCAAAAGTTCCGCGGTGTTCAACTCCCGCACCGACGTCTGGGTATCGATGTCGAACTCCCGGAGGGATTCGATGTCGTCACCGAAAAATTCGATGCGCAATGGCAACTGCGCCTGCCACGAGTAGACGTCGACAATACCGCCGCGCACCGCGAACTGGCCGCGGGTCGTTATCTGCGCCGCGCGAACATAACCGGCAGTCGTTAGTCGCTCGAGCATTGGCTCCATCCCGGCGCTCTTGCCACGCCGTAACCGCATCGAGACCGAGCGAAGGTTGCCCGGCGTGGGCGCCACTTGATCGAGACTCGCCCGGGTCGCGACAATCACCTGACGGCCGGCTTGCTGATCGATCTTCAGCAGCAGAGCCAGGCGCTCGGCGGTGATTTCCGGATCAGGCAAAACATTTTCGACTGCGGCGAATTCGGCTTCCGGCAGGAACTGGGCGTTCGGCAGCCAGTTGATCAAAGTTTCGAAAAACAGCTCTTGTGAACGAACATTCGGGCACAGGACCCATATCGTCCGATCTATCTGGCGCGCGATCGTCGCCACCAGAAACGGCTGAGCGGATTCGATGATGTGCGAAAACGCTACCAGCCGATCCTTATCCCTGATTCGCTGAAGCTTCGCCCCGATGGATGGCGCATCGCTGGCGTATTTCAGAAGATCAGCCGGCTTGTTCACCTCAAAACTTCGCTGATGTCACGCGGGCCGACATCTACAATGTGGCATCGGCTTCCAGCCGATGAATTAAAGATCATTGGCAAGATGCCAATGCCACGGATCCCCTAATGGCTGATAGTCACCGGAGTCCCGGTCGACACTGATTTGAAGAAATTCTCAGCCATGAATTCCGGCATTCGTATGCAGCCGTGAGAGGCCGGGTATCCGGGCAAATAACCGGCGTGCAAGCCGATGCCACCTGGGGTGATGCGCATGAAATACGGCATCGGCGCGCCCTTGAACCGCGTGCCTGGCGGACGAGGGTCTTTCACCGAGACGTTGGGCACGATCACGTTGCCTTGTGCATCCACAAAGTCGCCATACTGATTGGAGACGTGGTCCTTATCTTTTTGCATGATCGAATATTTCCCTGCAGGCGTATTCGTACCTTCACGGCCGGTGGAAAGCTGCGACACGCCGACCAGCATTCCGCCCTTGTAAAAGTAAGCCCGCTGCTCGGACAAACTGATCCTTACCGAGGGTTTGCCGCCGAGGTTATCACCATCCCAATACGATATCGTGTCCTGGGGTGCGCCCACCGTCGGAGCATTTCCATAAACGCCCCCCAAATACTGCGTTTGGGTGGAGAATCGCGGGTCGTCCTCGCATGATCCAAGGAAAAATGCCGCCGGCAAAAACAACAACAAACTGAGGGAACGAAAGGTGAGAAAACGCATACCCGATTTTCGGGGAACCTTTTACCGTTGGCGCCGACAAAGTCAAACGGACCGGCTGAAAACTCGCTCGAGTTTTCAACCGGAAGCTCCAAATCCCAAACCCCGATCTCCAGGGAAGCTCTAATATTCAAGCATCAAAAGTTGCCTCTTCACCCGCGGATCTTGGGTTTGGAGATTGGCTATTCGTTCGCGTTTGGTGCTTGGCACTTGGAGTCTCCGCGTCGCTAAACAGTGACCGGTTGCTCGCTTGAATTATGCTTTGATTAGAACCACT
>DATFCK010000547.1:0-7767 GCA_035253185.1 Chthoniobacterales bacterium
TGGTGATCGTTGCCATAGAAGCAGCCAACCGCTCCTCGATTGTGATCCCGAGCGCGGGATCGCGACTGGACGGAGCGTGGACCTCTCCTACTTGCCTGACGTGTTCCGCATTTGCGGGATCAGCGCTCCACCCAGGGTCGCGGTCCCGGTCGGGATGACACCGCTATGCTTTGAGCGTTGGCCGTGTGCGCATTTCCGAAATACACCGCAGGAATGCTATTGCCTAACGGATAAAGAAATTATTGTTCTCCCGCCGCCGCGCGCATTTCCGCTTTTTTCGTCACCAGCCAGCGGGCCAGTTTGTCTCTTAGATCGCTCGTTAGGTTGATCCGGCAATCCGGTCCCGCGTCTACCCGCAATGGGTCGCGTCCGATTCGATCAAACACCAATTGCACCCGGCGCACTCCCGGAGAACTGGCCAATAATTGACGCACCTCGTGTAATTCGTCACGAGTAGCAGCCGGAGAAAACTGCAGTTGAACCGCCGGTTCGTCAAAACCGTTGCCCGGCTCTTCCCGCACGGCACTTCCGTTAGGCCGAACCTTGCTGAGCAATCGCACCCGCTGAGCCGTTATTCGCGGCAAATCACCTCGCGTATCGATCGCTCCCCGGACTTCAACCACTCGACCGGTTGCGAGAATATCCGACACCTGGGTATAGACATCGTTCCAGATGACAACTTCGGTTGTTCCGGTTAGATCTTCCACCCAGGTCACGGCGAACGGCTTCCCTTCCCGTTTGGTAAACTTCTTTTCCAATTGCACGATCGCTCCCGCCACTTTCACCTGCGATCGATCGGCCATTTCCCTCAACGAAGCGATATTTGGATAATTATTGGCGGCGAAGACTGCGGCATACGCATCCAAAGGATGGCCGCTCACGTAAAAGCCGAGCAACTCTTTTTCGTAGGATAGCTTCTCGTGTTCGGTCCAGGGCTGAACTGTCCTCGGCCTAACCGTCATGGCAGGAGCTGAGATTTCGTCGAATAATGATACCTGCCCGGCGGTACGATCGCGATGCGCGACCGCGGCCGCGCCTAACGCTTCGTCGATACAGGCGAACAACTCGGCCCGTTCGCGGCGGAGGAAATCGAATGCTCCGGCCTTGATCAGGCTTTCCAGCATCTTTTTGTTGGCGACGCGGGTGCCGAGCCGGCCGCAAAAATCCTCCAGTGATTTGAATTCGCCTCCCTGCTCCCGTTCGGCAATCGCAAATTCCATGGCGCTTTCGCCAACATTCTTGATCGCGGCCAGCCCGTAACGAATGGCGGAGGTGTAGCCGGAATCGCTGATCCCGGCCGTCGGTTCGGGGCCGGGGTCAGCGATCCGGGCTACAGCAGCCTCCGGAGTGAACTTCAATCCGCTCTTGTTGATATCCGGCGGCAGGATGGCAATTCCCATCCGTTTGCACTCACCCACGAACACCGAAATCTTGTCGGTATTATTGATTTCGTTGCTCAACAATCCAGCCATGAACTCTACCGGATAATGAGCTTTCAAGTAGGCGGTCTGATAACTAACGACTCCGTAGGCCGCGCTGTGACTCTTGTTGAACCCATAACCGGCGAACTTTTCCAAAAGATCGAAAATCGCGTTGGCTTTCTTTTCCGGGATATTGTTGGTGCGGGCGCAGCCGGCGATGAAGTTTTTACGCTCGTTAGCCATTTTCTCCTTGTCCTTCTTACCCATCGCCCGCCGCAGCAGATCGCCCTGGGCCAGCGAGTAACCGGCCAGTTTGCTGGCGGCCGCCATGACTTGTTCCTGGTAGATCATGACGCCATAGGTGTCGGAACAGATTTCCTCGAGCAGCGGATGCTCGTATCGAATCCTGGTCAGGCCTCTTTTGCGTTTGATGTAGTCGCCGATGAGATCCATCGGCCCCGGTCGATACAATGCGATCAAGGCGATAATGTCGTCGATTTTGCGCACATCGAACTGCTTGGCGGTGCTGGTCATTCCGCCGGATTCCATCTGGAACAGACCAATTGTTTCGCCGCGGTTATAGAGGTCGAACGCGGCCTGGTCATCGTAAGGAATATTTTTCAACGAAAAGTCAGGGTGCGTTTCACGAACCAGCTTGAGCGTGTCTTCGATGACGGTCAGAGTTTTCAGACCGAGGAAATCCATCTTCAGCAGACCCAGGTCATTCAATGGCCCCATCGAATATTGGGTAATAACGTCGTTACCCTTCACGTCGCGGCACAGCGGCACATATTCAGTGAGATCGCGATCGGCTATCACCACCCCGGCGGCATGAATGCCGGCGTTGCGGGAAATTCCTTCGAGGACGCGCCCGTATTCAAATACCTGCTTGGTCTCGCGCTCGCTGGCGATTGCGCGTTTGAGATCGGAATTTTTCTCTACCGCGGATTCGAGCGTGATGTTCAGCTCGTTAGGGATCATCTTGGCAATTCGATCCGCCGCCGCGTAAGGCAATCCGATCACGCGACCCACGTCGCGCACCACGCTCCTGGCTTTGAGTTTGCCAAAGGTGATGATCTGGGCGACGCGGCGTTCGCCATACTTCTGACGAACGTATTCCAGCACTTCGCCGCGGCGGGCTTCGCAAAAATCGACGTCGATGTCGGGCGGCGAAATACGGTCGGGATTAAGGAACCGTTCAAAAATCAAACCGTACTGGAGAGGATCAATATCAGTGATGCCGACCGCATAAGCGACCAGTGAACCGGCCGCCGAACCGCGCCCCGGCCCCACCGGAATCTTTCGTTCCTTGGCGAAGTGAATGAAATCCCACACGATCAGGATGTAGCTAACGAATCCCGTTTTTTCCAAAACTCCGAGTTCGTAATCAAGACGCTGGAGCAGCTGCGGATCCGTGGTTGCGCGTTGTCCATAGCGTTCGGCCAGACCAGCGTGGCAAAGTTGTCTGAGATATTGTTCGCGGGTTTGTCCTTCCGGCACGGTGTATTCCGGATACTTGGACCGGCCAAACTCGAGATCGAGGTGGCAGCGCTCGGCAACTGCCAGAGTGTTGGTGATAGCCTGCGGAAAATCCCGAAATAATTCGCGCATCTCATCCGGCGATTTCAGATACAGCTCCGGCTTGTATCGCATCCGCTGTTCGTCGGCTACCATCTTGCCGGTGCCAATGCACAGCATCACGTCGTGCGCTTCATGATCGCTGCGCCGGAGAAAATGGACATCGTTGGCGGCGACGATCTCGACTCCCAGGTCCTGCGCGATCTTCGGCAAATGGCAATTACATTGCCGCTGCTCCTCCATCCCGTGATCGTGCAGCTCCACGAAAAAATTCTCGCGCCCCATGATGTCGCGGTATTCCGCCGCCGCCTGTTTGGCCTGATCCAGGCGATTCGCCTGGATCGCCGAGTTCACTTCACCCGCCAGACAACCACTCAACCCGATCAGCCCGGACGAATGTTGAGCCAGAAGTTCCTTGTCGATTCGCGGCCGGTAATGAAATCCGTCGAGGTGCGCGGTCGAAATCAGTTTCACCAGGTTGCGATAGCCGGTTTCGTTTTGGGCCAGGAGGGTGAAGTGATAGGCAGGGTCGCGCACCGAACTGTTGCGATCCTTGTGTGATCGCGCCGCGACGTAGGCTTCGCATCCAATGATCGGCTTGATGCCGGCCCGTTGCGCCTCCTGATAAAACTCAATTGCGCCAAACAGGTTGCCGTGATCCGTGATTGCGACCGCGGGCATGTTGAATTCCGCCGCCTTCTTCATCAGCTCCTTCATTCGAATCGCTCCATCCAGCAGCGAGTATTCGGTGTGCAGGTGAAGATGAACGAAAGAGTCCCGGGGCATTCGTTCCGACTATAATTGGGCGGACTTCATCATCAAGATGAAGCGCATTTTCAGCCCGACGTTGCCGGCCAGATCCGGCTTGGCAGAAAAATAGCGAACTAGCGCGTTGTCGTCCGGCGAGTCCGACGGCTTCGACAAAACAGGAACGCAGCCGCCCCCACAATTTGCAGCGCAATGACCGATGGTTCCGGAACGAACGCAAAGTTGGCGTTGAAAGATCCGCCGTTATCGTCGAATCCCCCCGGGTTGCCGAGATAGGATGGCGCATCTGATATCCCCAGAAACAATCTGGTGGCAGTCGCCGGAATAACGAACTGCTGCTGCGCTCCGCTTCCGTCCCCCGTTAGGCCATCACCGATAAAAAATGTTTGATTAATGAGCGGCGACAAAGTGGTGAAATCGGTGCCGATGACGGTGAAGTCGAGTATCGCCGGCGGCGGGTCGGTTGGCTCGGCGTTCGTTAGAAAAACTCCCACCAGATAACCAGCATGCGGGGCAGTGATGCCCGAAATGCCATTAAAGGAGGTCGTCCCGCTGAAGGCCGGTTCGGCGCCGACCCCGTCTGGGTTGTTCAAATGCGTAAATCCATTCACGGTGACGCTGCCGGTGACGCTCGAGAAGGTCAGGGTTGAAAACGTGGCCGGGGCAAAACTGACAAAAGGCGCCAACTGTCCCTGCCCGGGACCACCCGGCGGGCTGCCATGCCCGGCGCTAAAGATGTTAGCGTTACCGGCGACCGATAAACTTTCCGCCGGCGCATTGGACGCGATCAGGAAAAACAGGCCGGCTGCGAGCGCAAAATTTTTGAAGTTCATTGGAAGTTTGTGATGGCCGGGCCTTCCAGCATCCCCTATTACCCCGTGTACCCCAGTAACTTACAGCAGTTTCCCTACCGAGCCACCAGGGATTTTCACGCAAAACGCGGTAACAGCGACGCTTTCGGCCGGCATATTCATACCCAAAATCTCCCTCCTGTAAACGATGCTTGCATCCCTCATACGTCATTGTTATGAGACCCCAACGGCGTTCCGGTCAGCTTCTCCATTTGCAAAATGGCGCACCCCGGTTACATCGAGACATCACATGAAAAAACTGGAAGCGATCATCAAACCCTTCAAGCTGGAAGAGGTCAAAGAGGCGCTCGCGGAACTTGGTATCGAGGGGATGACCGTGACGGAAGTGAAAGGGTTCGGCCGGCAAAAAGGCCACACCGAAATTTATCGAGGCAGTGAATACACCGTCGATTTTTTGCCCAAAGTAAAAGTAGAAGTAGTTCTCGCCGACGACATGGTCGAAAAAGCCGTTAGCGAAGTCGTCCGCGCGGCCAAGACGGGAAAAATCGGGGACGGCAAGGTTTTCGTGCTTCCAGTGGAGCATGCGGTACGCATCCGAACCGAGGAAATCGGCGAGAAAGCGGTGTAGCGCGCTTGGGCGCGCTCATGTTGAAACGTTGAAGCGTTCAACCGTTAAATCGGTGGAATTGCTCGTAAATTCAGCGATGAAGTGACGCTATTTAATTTGGTCAACACTCCCATAACTCCGTAACTCCATTCCCCATCCCCATGGCTAAAGACAAAACTCCATCCGACGTCTCCAAACTGATCAAGGACAACGACGTCAAACTCATCGATTTCAAATTCACCGATCTGCCGGGCACGTGGCAGCACTTTACCACCACGTTAACCGAGTACAACGAGGACATCTTTAGCGAAGGGCTCGGTTTCGACGGCTCGAGCATTCGAGGATGGAAGGTGATCAATGCATCCGACATGCTGGTCATACCGGATCCGAGAACCGCATGGATCGACGTGTTTAACGCCGAACCCACCCTCAGTCTCATCTGCACCATTGTCGATCCCATCACCCGCGAACCGTACGATCGTGATCCGCGCGGCATCGCCGAAAAAGCGGAGGCTTATCTCAAGAGTACCGGCATCGCCGACACCGCGTTCTTCGGACCGGAAGCGGAGTTTTTCATCTTTGATGACGCGCGCTTTGCCTACAACTCCAACTCATGCTTCCACATTGTCGATAGCGCCGAAGGACACTGGAATTCCGGACGCGAGGAAATTCCCAACCTCGGCTACAAGATTCGCGCGAAAGAAGGTTATTTTCCGGTTTCACCGGCGGACACGCTTCAGGACATTCGCAACGAAATGTGTCTGGAACTGGAGAAAGCCGGCATCGCCATCGAACGACAACATCACGAAGTGGCCACTGCCGGCCAGGCTGAAATCGATATTCGTTTCGCGCCGCTGAAATTCATGGGCGACAGCATGCAGTACTACAAGTACATCGTGCGCAACGTGGCCAAACGACACAACAAAACAGTGACGTTCATGCCGAAACCTCTTTTCGCGGATAACGGTTCCGGGATGCATACCCACATGTCGTTATGGAAGGATGATAAACCGCTGTTCGCCGGGAACGGATACGCTGGGCTGAGCGAAATGGCGCTGTTTTTTATCGGCGGCATTCTCAAACACGCTCCCGCCCTAACCTGCATCACCAATCCGACCACCAACAGTTACAAGCGACTCGTTCCCGGTTTCGAAGCGCCGGTTAACCTCGCTTATTCGGCCCGAAATCGTTCCGCCGCCATTCGAATTCCAACCTATTCCGCCAACCCAAAAGCCAAACGAATCGAGTTCCGCACTCCCGACCCGGCGGCGAATCCCTATATTGCGTTCTCGGCCCTGCTTTTGGCCGGGCTCGACGGAATTCAAAACCGCATCGATCCTGGCGACCCGCTGGATAAAAACCTCTATGAACTTCCGCCGGAAGAACTCGCGCAGGTGGCGAGTGTGCCGGATTCGTTACGCGGTGCCATCGAAGCATTGCAGGCGGATCACTCCTTTCTGCTGCGCGGCGATGTATTCAACGCCGATTTCATCGCCAACTGGCTCGACATGAAACAGAAAGATTACGACGCGCTGCGGCTGCGTCCGCATCCGTACGAATTCGCGATGTATTACGACGTTTAGCCGGTGCTAAACATGGTGACGTTGGAGCGTGAATCGTTGAATCGTCGAATCGTTGAATCGTTGAATCGTTGAAAGGTTAATTGCTACAACGGATCAAGGAGCGGCGGTCTCCGGTGCGCCGTCTTGGGTCATTTTGGCGGCGGGGTAGCCGCCGCCTGACACAAAACCAAAATGCGTAAAGCCAATCTCAAGGACATTGCCGAGCAGCCCTGGCGCCGGAATGGCCTAACGGAAAAATTCGAGAGTCACGCAAAACATATTTCCGTTGCGCTGGGACGAGAACCCGATTCGCTCGACCTGAAAAAGCGGCATCCATTTGATCTCGCGCTTTACCGGATTCCTCCAGGAAAAGCGTTATGCCCGTATCACGCGCATTCGGCGGAATCGGAATTGTATCTGGTAGTCTCTGGCAAAGGCACGGTTCGCCATAAAGAGGGAACAACCGAAGTCGGTCCCGGTGACGCGTTCTTCTTCGGCGTAGGTGCAGCTCATCAGTTAACGAATAACGGCGACGAAGATTTCGTTTATTACGTCATCGCGGACAACCCACTCGGCGACAATTGTTATTACCCGGACAGCGGCAAATGGGCGGTGTGGAAAGAAGGCACTGAAGAAGTGATCGTGAAAGGACGCGAAACCGATTACTTCGACGGCGAAGCTTGAGACTTCGAACGTCGGGCTGGCGAATTCGACGCGCACTTCTGGCGAGCGCACGCTTGCAGCGTGCGGGACACGGCATTCTGCCGTCGCGAACTTTGCGCTTCGCTCCGAAAATCTTGCAGATTCACCAAAAAGTCCGTGCTCGCAGAATGCGAGCACCAGCACGCTGCAAGCGTGCGCTCCCCAGAGTGGTTCCGGCAACGACATCGAAGACCAGCCGTTTTAGCGGCTTCCCCTCGGGACTCGGAAGGTAAGCTTTTAAAACAGCCGGCGTGTTGCAGAGAAATTCTTTTCACCGGGCTGAAGGCCGATGCTAATGAGAGCGCCAACCTGAATGG
>DATFCK010000548.1:0-3003 GCA_035253185.1 Chthoniobacterales bacterium
CCGGCGCCTCGCCGGGCGGAAGTCCGGATGCGTGGGCTGACACAATGCTCCGGCAGATGAACGAAATGCAAGCGCGGCTGAATCAAACCGTGCAGGACGTTTTCCAAAACGACCTGACGCTCGGTGCCAGTACGTCCCAACTCGGCTCCGCCATGAACATTCAGAACGAAAAGGACAAATACATCGTTCGCTTCTATCTCCCGAACGAAAATTTCTCCGATGTGAACGTGAAGTTTGAAAACAATCAGCTTCACCTCGTCGCCCGGGAACAAAACAAAAACACCACGGCCGCTGGCGATATGCAGAGCATGAGCGTGGCCCGATATGAGACCATGACGACGTTACCGGGACCGGTGAAGGATGCAGATATGAAAGTGGACCGGAAAGAAGGTTCAGTCGTGGTTACTCTGCCGAAGGCCTAACTGTGATTCGGATGCTTGGCGATGAAAACAGCTGAACTTGCCATTCCGGAAGTCGGCGCGATTGCGCTGACGCGCGCGATCCTCGGCGTAGGGATCGGCCTGCTAATCCAGGACAAAATCCCGGAGAGACAACGGCCCACGATCGGATGGATATGCGTCGCGGTGGGAATATTAACCACAATTCCGCTGGCCTTTCACGTGTTCGGCGAGGCGGAGTAGGGTTGGCGGTTTACTCGATGCATGCCACGTCCGCTGAATCTGAATCGCGGGCGCAGGGATGGCGCGGAGCCTGGCGACTCATCAAAACCACATTCACTGAGTGGTGGCACGATGACACCTTTCGTTATGCCGCATCGTTAGCGTTCTATACCATTTTCTCGCTCGCACCTGTTCTGCTCATCGCAGTCGGCGTCGCCAGCTTCTTTTTCGCGCGCGATGTGGCGACAGAAAAAATTGTGGCCGAAGTGCAGCGAATGGTCGGCAGCGAGGGCGCGAGAGCTGTGCATCAGGTGCTCGACGCCTCCAAAGGATTTGGGAAAAGTCTGTGGGCAATCGCAGCCGGCCTAACGACTTTTCTTCTGGGCGCAACTGCGGTCTTCGCGGAGCTACAGATCGCGCTCAATCGGGTGTGGGACGTGCGCGCGCAGCCGAGGCGCGGTGTCATCCTGACTTTCCTTCTCGATCGCCTGCGCTCCTTTGCTTTGGCGTTAGGCGTTGGTTTCCTGCTTCTGGTTTCGCTCGTGATCAGCGCGGCGCTGGCACTTTTGCAGGATTACCTGAATCAATGGATGCCAGGCGTGCCGGTGATCTGGCAGACGCTCAACATTCTGGCCTCTTTTGCCATCGCCGCGATCCTCTTTGCCATGATCTACAAATATCTACCGGATGTTGAGATTACGTGGAATGATGTAGCGATCGGCGCGGTGGTGACTGCTGCCCTGTTTACCGGCGGCAAATATCTGATTGGTCTCTATCTGGGACAGACCGCGGTCGCCACTGCTTTCGGCGCGGCGGGCTCTTTCGCGGTTTTGCTTATCTGGATCTATTACTCGGCCCTGATCAGCTTTTTCGGCGCCGAGTTCACGCAAGTTTATGCGCGGCTCTATGGCTCCCGGATTCAGCCGAGCAGGCATGCGGTGCGAGTGGGCGAAAAAACCGACGCCGTTCCGGCGTAGAGCATCATCGAGCGGACGAGGCACCCCTAGCCTAACGGGTCGAAAAGGCTGGTTTCTTTCCTGGTTGTAATCGCAGCGAAAGAAAGTTGTCAACATGGGTAGCCATTATGAGCCATGCGCACGTCTCTGCCCAGGCAGCAGACGTGCCGATGGATCAACCTCAACCAAACAAAAAAATGAAACGACTCCGATTAACCCAAACGACACATTCATTTCGAAGACCGCGGCTGTCGATGCTCGCGTCAGCAGCAGCAGCTCTTCTGATGATTGCTCCGCTGCACGCTCAGCCAAACAACGCGCAGGACAATCAACCACAATTCAGTGACAAAGATGTAACCTCCGCGGTCGAGGAGCGGTTCACGTTCGACAACTCGATTCCGTGGGCCCTCGTCGACGTGAAGACCGACCAGGGAGTAGTAACGCTCACCGGCACAGTCGACAATCTTCTGGCCAAGGAACGGGCCACCAAGCTGGCCGAAGCGACGAAAGGGGTCCGGTCGGTCGTGAATCGGCTACAGGTCCAGACACCTCAACGCAGTGATGCCGAGATTCGCGCCGACGTCGAAAACGCACTGATCCTGGACGCCGCGGCCGACGGTTACGAAATTAAACCCTCGGTGCAGGGTGGCGTCGTTACCCTAAACGGCACGGTGCAATCGTTCCAGGAGCAAAGCCTCGCTGAACATCTGGCCAAAGGTGTTCGTGGAGTTAAAGACGTTAAGAATGACATCACCGTGAAATTCAAATCCTCCCGCCCAGACACCGAAATCGCGGCCGACGCGAAACGCGCGCTCGATGTCGACGTGTGGGTGGATGCCTCAAAGGTGAGTGTCACCGCGAATAGTGGGAAGATCAGCCTAACGGGCAGCGTCGGAAGCGCGGCGGAGAAAAGCCGGGCCCAGACTTTAGCCTGGGTTTCGGGCGTTACCGGGGTGGATGCCAAGGGATTACAGGTAGACCCGACGCTTACGCGCAACATTCGCAAGGCCGGAATGCATGTTCTACCGGACGATCAAATCGCCAAGGCGGTAAGGGATGCTTTCATCTACGATCCGCGGGTGTGGTCGTTCAATCCCAACGTCGATGTGAAGAACGGCGTGGTCACTCTGAGCGGCGTGGTCGACAACCTGAAGGCAAGGCGTGCGGCGGAAACGGATGCGCGCAATACTTACGGTGTTCAGCGGGTACGCAATCATCTCAAAGTCCGGCCGGTTAATCCGCCGTCTAACGACCAGCTGAGCCAGAATGCCAAAACGGCCTTGCAACGCGACGTGCTGCTCGATGCGTCCGGTATCAACGTCGTCGCCTACAACGGGATAGTCACACTAAATGGAAAGGTGGACTCGAATTACGACAAGGCGCGGGCTGAAGACGTCATCGAGCGACTGAACGGTGTCGCGCGAGTA
>DATFCK010000549.1:0-13197 GCA_035253185.1 Chthoniobacterales bacterium
TTATTTCTCTGCGTCGGTCTAGGCGTCTGGACCAGCTTGCGGCAGCGGAAGCTTCTCATTCGCGGAAAATAAACGCTCCGGCGACGGAGCCCACCGTGCCCGAAAACCTGCTGGGAGGCAGCAATTCTTTACTCCGAGTGCGGCCTCGATAGTTTCTGTCGATGGCAATTGGTGAGAGTGAGGTTAGAGAAGCGCTAAAATCAGTTCGATATCCAGGCTTTAGCCGCGATATCGTGTCGTTTGGGTTGATCAAGTCGGTCACGATCGACAATGGCGATGTGAAAGTGCAGCTCGCACTCGCCACCAATGATCCCAACGTCCCCGCAACGATCAAAAGAGATGCCGACGCGGCTCTGCGGAATCTCGGCCTAACGAATCCGAAAGTATTGATCGACATTCAGGCGCCGCCGGCCGGAGCCGGCGCCGGCGGAATGACCGCTTCGCGCATTCCCGGAGTGAAACACACCATCGCGGTGGCTAGCGGAAAAGGTGGCGTCGGTAAATCGACGGTGGCTGCCAATCTGGCGGTGGCACTTGAACAAACCGAGGCTCGGGTGGGGTTGTGTGATTGCGACATCTACGGACCGAGCATTTCGCTGATGTTCGGCACGCGGCAGCGACCGATGGCCACCGAAGAAAATCGCATCATTCCGATCGAGCAGTACAACCTGAAATTAATGTCCATGGGTTTTTTGCTCGATGATACTTCACCGGCGATTTTGCGAGGTCCGATGGTGACACGCTACACCCAGCAATTCCTCCGGCAGGTGGAATGGGGCACGCTCGATTATCTGATTCTCGATCTACCGCCGGGCACCGGAGATATTCAGCTAACGATTGTGCAAACGGTGGCTTTGTCCGGCGCGATCATTGTTACCACTCCCCAGGAAGTTGCCCTCATCGATGCACGCAAGGCCGCTACCATGTTCGATAAAGTCAATGTCCCGGTCCTCGGGTTGATTGAAAACATGAGCTACTTTGTATCGCCCTCCGATAATAAGCGCTACGACATCTTCGGCACCGGCGGCGGCGAACGCGAAGCCAAACGACTGCGAGTCCCCCTGCTGGGCCAGATTCCCATCGATATTGCCACTCGCGAGGCCGGCGATCGCGGGCTACCCATTACTGCTCAGGAGCAGCAATCTCCGGTGGCGGCAGAATTTATAAAGATCGCGTCAACATTACGCCAGCAGCTTGACGCCGGCGCTTAGTTGAATAGCGGAGTAACCCCGGCAGATTGTACCTTAGTGGGCAACATTGGATCCGCGCCTGTGTTGAATGGGTATGGCTGCTGCTTAATCAAAATAGTAGCAGGTCAGTTTTAATTGACCGACTCTGAAATTTATGGAAGACAAACGTGAGATGCCCTCTACGCCGGAGGATAAATCTCAGTTCGTGAAGAACTCGGTGCTTTATAAGGAATTCCTGGCCGAGCGCGAAGAGATCCTGAAGCACAAATGGATCGAAAGTGAGAAGGCCGGGACCGATATCGGATTCGAAAAAGCGCTGCTCGACTGGATTTTGAAACATCGCTCGAGCTGGCGCGAAAAACGGTTGAAGGAGAACCGGACCGAAACGAAAGTAGTTTCCTGATTAACTTTTTGTTCCTTTAAACGCGATCCAGTGAGGTCGCGAAGGGACGCGATGAGCAAGCCCAAACCAGATAAACCTGGCGAAGGCGGCGATTCCACTGTCATGGATGCCGCCGCGATCGACCGTGCGCTGCGCCGGATCGCGCACGAGATTATTGAGGCAAATCCCAATCTGGCGGCGGTGGTGCTGGCCGGAATTCCGTCCCGGGGTAATGAAATTGCGCAGCGGATAGCGGCAAACATTCAGTCAGTTTCCGGTGTCACCGTTGAAACCGGAGTCATCGATGTCGCCATGCACCGCGACGATGTGGGCACACGGCCCGAATTGCCGGTCGTGCGCGCATCAAAACTTCCACATCCGCTGGAAGGGCGCACCGTCGTCATCATCGATGACGTGCTTTTCACCGGACGAACCGTGCGCGCGGCCATGGACGCCATCAGCTCGTTTGGCCGGCCGTCGCGGATTCAGCTGGCCGTTTTGATCGATCGCGGACACCGGGAACTGCCGATCCGGCCCGATTACGTTGGAAAAAATCTTCCCACTGCGCCTAACGAACGAGTCAGGGTGCGGCTGGGCGGTGACAATCAACCGGCCGGCGTGACTCTGCTCAGAGAATAACCATGAACGTGAAGTGGACCAGAAAGGATCTGTTAGGCCTGCGCGAGCTGTCAGCGGACGAAATCATGCTGGTCCTTGAGACCGCTGATGCGTTCAAACAAGTCGGAACCCGCGAGGTGAAAAAGGTGCCGGCATTACGGGGAAAGACGATGGTGAATTTTTTCGTCGAACCCAGCACCCGAACCCGGACATCGTTCGAACTGGCTGCGTTTCGGTTGAGTGCCGACGTAATAAACATGTCGGCGACAACATCGAGCCTGACCAAAGGCGAGACGCTCAAGGATACTGCGCGCAATCTGGAGGCGCTTCACACCGACATTCTGGTGCTTCGGCACAGCTCCGCCGGGGCTTCTCAATTTCTGGCCGAACGGATTCGCGCCAGTGTTATCAATGCGGGCGACGGCGCTCACGAACATCCCACCCAGGGTTTGCTCGATGTTTATACCATCCGCGAGCACCGAAAAAATATTGCCGGTCTGCAGGTGGCGATCATTGGCGACATTCTGTTCAGTCGGGTGGCGCGCTCTAACATATTCGCCCTAACAAAACTCGGAGCCAAAGTGACGCTGGTCGGACCGAGAACGCTGGTGCCGCGCGCGTTCGAGAACCTCGGCGTGAATATCTCCCATAACCTGGACGAAGTGTTGCCGCACGCCGACGTGGTCAATCTGTTGCGTATTCAGCACGAGCGCCAGCGCAAGGAATACTTCCCCGGCCTCGGTGAATATACCAAGTTGTTTGGCCTAACGAAAGCGAGAGCGTCGCTATTGAAACCGCAGTGTCTGGTGATGCATCCCGGGCCGATCAATCGGGGCGTTGAAATCGACAGTGAGGTAGCCGATGGATCGCGTAGCGTCATCCTTGACCAGGTGACGAATGGTCTGGCCGTGCGAATGGCCGTCCTTTACCTGTGCGGAGGGATCGCGGCGTGAGCGCGATGATCATACGCAACGGGCGCATCATCGATCCCGCGAACGAGCGCGACGAGGTTGCCGATCTTTTCCTGGTTGATGGTCGAATTGCTGATCAATCCGCAATCCTCAATCCGCAATCTGCAATCGAGCAAATTGACGCCCGCAATCTCATCGTCGCTCCCGGCCTGATCGATATTCATGTCCACCTCCGCGAACCGGGCTTTGGTCACAAGGAAACAATCGAATCCGGGGCCCGCGCGGCTGCGGCCGGCGGATTTACCACCATCGTGTGCATGCCTAACACCTCACCGGTCGCGGACAATCCCAGCACGATCGCCTGGATCAAGGATCGGGCAGCGGAGGTGGCCTGTGTGAACGTGCTCCCGGCCGGCGCCATCTCCAAAAATATCGCGGGCGAAGAATTAGCCTCGTTAGGGTCGTTTCTGGAGGCAGGCGTTGTGGCCATTACCGATGACGGCAAATGCATTCAAAATCACGAGCTGATGCGCCGCGCCGTCGAATACGCCCATATGGTGGGCCTTCCGGTGATGGACCATTGCCAGGATTACAATCTGGTTGGCAACGGCGTCGTCCATGAAGGTTATTGGAGCACGTTGTTAGGCCTGCCGGGTTGGCCGGCCGCGGGTGAAGAGGTAATTGTCGCGCGCAACATTCTGCTGGCGGACTTGTGCGATCATCAGGTTCATTGCCAGCACATCAGCTGCGCAGGCAGTGTGCGGTTGCTGCGCGACGCCCGGGCCCGGGGAGTGAAAATTAGCGGAGAAGTCTGCCCCCACCATATCGCCCTGACCGATAGCGCGATAGAAAATTTCGATACCAACTGCAAGATGAACCCGCCATTGCGATCGTCCGAGCACGTGGAGGCGCTGTTAGCCGGGATCGCAGATGGAACCCTGTCAATTTTGGCGTCGGATCACGCTCCCCACGCTTCGTTCGAAAAGGAAGTGGAGTTCGATAGGGCGCCGTTCGGCATTGTCGGATTGGAAACGGAGCTCGGTTTGTTTATCGACCGGCTCATCCATCAACAAAAGGTGATCGATGTTCGTCGATTAATCGAAATGTACACGGTCGAACCTGCGCAACTATTAAATCTCGACGCCGGAACACTTTCAGTCGGTGCCGCGGCTGACGTGACGTTGATCGATCCAGAATTGGAATGGACCGTCAACGCTTCAGATTTTCAATCGTTGTCGCGCAACACACCCTTTGATGGCTGGAAACTTAAAGGCCGTGCCGTGCGCACGATTGTCGGCGGAAAGACGGTTTGGAAGCGGTAGCGGCGGTCTATGACCGTCGCATAAATTTAGTTCCGGTGAGATAAATGGGACGGTCGCAGACCGCCGCTACGGAAGAGGTCTCGCGCCCGGCCTAGCCGGTGTACCCGCCGCTGATGTAGCTCTCCAGATGCGCGATCGCCGCGCTCTGACAATCGATGACCCATTTCACGAGGTCGCCGATCGAGATTACGCCTACAACCTTATTGCCATCAACCACCGGCAGGTGTCGAATGCGTTTGTCGGTCATCAAGCGCAGGCAATCTGCTACCGCTTCACGCGGCTGCACCGTCTTCAGATCGGTGGACATGATTTCGGCTACGGTGGTTTCGCGTGATCGTTTGCCGCGCAGCATGACTTTGCGGGTGTAATCGCGCTCGGAAACCAGGCCCACCAGCGTGTCACCATCAATCACCAGAACGGCGCCGATATTTTTTTCGGCTAGCAACGAAACGGCGTCGTAAACACTGTCATTGGGAGAAACGGAATAAATCTCTCCTCCCTTTTGATTCAGGATCGCGCTGATATTCCCGCTAACGTCCATAGCTGGCTAAATTTGCGACAGTGCTACCCCATTCTAGAACAAGGGCGCTGCCCGGCGCAAGCGGCTTATCTATTTCTCGGATGCCTCAACGGCGGGCTCGTTCCAATTCCCTCCGTGCCGCCTTGTCGCTCAAATTTACCCAAACTGAAATGTTGGCCACCGTGTCGATGAGCTGTTCCAGTTCCCGAAGCCCTTTCGGCGCTCCCAGGTAATCTTCAACAGTCTTGGGTGATTCTCCGCGAGTCACGGTCACGATGGTCGTCGGTAAATCAGTAACGTTTCCGCGGTATGCCGGCTTAAGTTCAAAAAAGTGGATCGCATTGATCTTGGAAACCAATCGTTCGAAATCAGCGATTGGTATCGTTTTCGTTTTAATCCCCTTAACCTTAACGAACTGGCTTCCCTCATATCTGAGTCGTCCATCGCTAAAGATCGTAACTGCGTACACTGGGCAGGTTCCAAAACATGCGGTCCGTCTAAGTTCGATTGAGGAAATGCGATTTGAATCGGCGCCGACGGCGAAATCCGACGCCATCGCCAGGATTAACAGAGCCGCGCAGCTACCGCGCATGAGATCAAACTGTGAACTTTTCTTCGATCAGCTCGTGCAATCGCGCTGCGATTGCTTCGTGATCCAGGCGTCGAATGACTTCGTTTAAAAAGCCACTCACGATCAAGCGCTGGGCGAGCGCTGTCGGAATGCCCCGGGTTCGCAGATAAAAAAGTTCGTCTTCGTTGACCTGGCCGGAGGTTGCGCCATGCGTACAGCGCACGTTATCCGCCAAAATCTCCAAGCCGGGCATTGAGTCAGCCTCGGCGTCATCGCTGAGCAAAAGGTTGCGCACTTTCTGATAGGCATCAGTGAAGTGCGCATGCGGCTCCACCCGGATCAGGCCGCCGAAGATGCTTCGAGCGCGCCCATCCAACGCGTTTTTGTAAAGCAAATCGCTGGTTGTGTGCGGTGAAATGTGATCCTGCAAAGTGCGGGCGTCGAATTCCTGATCGTTCTCCGCAATCGAGACCGCCAGGAGATCGCTGCGGGCGCCTTCGCCAATCAGGCGGCTCAAGCTTTCGAAGCGGGAATAACGACCGCCGAGGTGCAAATTGAGACTCATTGCCGACGCGTCGTGATCGACCGTGGTGGTATTAATTTGAAGGGCGCGAACATTCTCGCCCCAGTTTTGCGAGCAGACGTAAGTGATCTTGGCGCCGGGGCCCGCAATCAGATCGTTAACGCCACAAGCCAAGCCGGGCGCCTGGACGTCGACCGAGTTAAAAGATTCGAAAACCGTGACCTTGGCCAGCTCGTCTGCGACCAGAAGCAAGTGCGGAAAGATTGAACTGTTTTCGCCCTGCAACCAATGGAAGATTTCGATCGGCAACTCAATTTCGACGCCCCGCGGGATGTACAAAAACGTTCCGGATGAAACAAAAGCCTTGTGCAGGGCGGCGAATTTGGCCGAACCAAGGACGGCCGGGTGGGCCATAAAATATTTTCGAAACACGTCGGCATGCTCGACCATGGCGCGTTCCAGCGGTTGGAAAATCACGCCACGCTGGCGGAGTTTGTCGGAAACGACATCGCGCTCGATCAAATCGTCGCCCGCGAAAACGAGGCGACCTGCCACCTGCTCTAAAGCACGGGACCGCTCGAGAATTTGTCGACGTTGATCGTCGGATATCGCAGCCGATTTTCGAAACGAATTGAGATCGAGCAGGCTAACGTTGGAAAAACGCCAGGGTTGATCGGTGCGGGCCGGCATGGGTAGCCGCTGGAATTCAGTCCAGGCCTTGCGCTGTTCGTCGGCAAACCAGTCGGGAAGCGGACGTAACTCTCCCGGGCCGGAGAGAATTCCGGTGGCGGCGGCGGTTTCCTGAGTCGCTAATGCCATGGAGTTATGTCACGGGTTGTTCGCGCGACCGTCTCAGCTGCGATCTACCTGGATCGACCGCCGCGACGATCGTCGTTAACCGACCGAGCCTTCCATCTCCAGTTCGATCAAACGTTTGAGTTCAACGCTGTATTCCATCGGAAACTGGCGTACGAGATCGTTAACGAAACCATTTACGCTGAGACTCATTGCCTGGGCCTCGGTCAAACCGCGTTGCTGCATATAAAAGATCTGCTCGGCGCTGACCTGGCTGACACTGGCTTCGTGCTGAACCGAGTTGCCGGTGCCCCGAACGGTAATTGCCGGATAAGTATCAGTCCGGCTGGTGGCGTTGATCAGCAGCGCGTCGCACTCGGTATTGTTTTTGCAGTTCTTCAGGTGTTTAGGGACATGAACCAAACCACGATAGCTGGCCCGGCCCTTTCCGATCGAAATCGACTTCGAGATAATATTAGAAGTGGTTTCATCCGCGGCGTGAATCATCTTGGCGCCGGTATCCTGGTGCTGGCCGTCGTTAGCGAGCGCGATCGAAAGAACCTCGCCGCGGGCTTTCCGGCCTTTCATGATTACGCCGGGATACTTCATCGTTAGGCGCGATCCGATATTGCAGTCGATCCATTTCACCTCGGCGTCCTCGTGAGCCAATCCCCGCTTGGTCACCAGGTTGAAAACGTTCGACGACCAGTTCTGCACTGTGATGTATTGGAGCTTGGCGCCTTTTAACGCGACTAACTCCACCACCGCGCTGTGCAGGGTGGCGGTGTTAAACTTCGGGGCGGTGCAACCCTCCATGTAAGTGAGCTCGGACCCTTCGTCGCAGATGATTAGAGTGCGCTCGAATTGTCCGAAATTTTCAGCGTTGATGCGGAAGTAGGCCTGGAGCGGGTGCTTTACCTTCACTCCGGGCGGCACGTAAATGAACGAGCCGCCGCTGAACACGGCTGAATTCAGCGCGCTGAACTTGTTATCCCCGATCGGGATCACCTTGCCGAACCATTTCCGGAAAATTTCAGGGTGATTTTTAAGGCCTTCAGTCGAGCCCACGAAAATAACGCCCTGCTCGCCTACTGCTTTCTTGATGTTGGAATAAACCGCTTCACTGTCGAACTGGGCCTCGACTCCGGCCAGAAACTTGCGTTCCTGTTCGGGAATGCCTAACCGTTCGAATGTGCGTTTCACATCATCAGGCACGTCTTCCCAGCTTCGTTTGGGCTGAACCCCGCCGCTCAGGTAATAGCGGATTTTGTCAAAATCGATGGCTTCCAGATCTTTGCTGGCCCAATGGGTGGGTAACGGTTTCTCCAAAAATGTCCGCAGTCCCTTAAGGCGAAATTCGCGGACCCAGTCCGGATCTTCCTTAACGTCCGAAATGTAGTGAATGGTTTTCTCGGTTAGACCGACGCCGGCATCATAAGTATGCGCGATGTCGTAAGAGAAATTGCCTTTGTTGCGATCGATGTCGACCGCGTTGTTTTCAGTTTTCATGGTTACCGTTTTTCAGCTGTAGCCATTTCGCGCTCCTCTTCGCGCGCCCAGTCATAGCCGCGTTCCTCCAGTTCCAGCGCCAGTTCCTTGCGTCCGCTGCGAACGATTCGCCCAGCGACCATAACGTGGACATAGTCGGGCACGATATAGTTCAGCAGCCGCTGGTAGTGGGTAATTAAAAGTATTCCAAGTTCTGGACCACGCAATGAATTAACCCCATGCGCGACCGTCTTGAGCGCGTCGATATCCAGGCCGCTGTCGGTTTCATCGAGAATGGCGTATTTCGGCTCCAGCATCGCTAATTGCAGGATCTCGTTACGTTTCTTTTCGCCCCCGGAAAAACCTTCGTTCACCGATCGCGAGGTAAACGATCGGTCCATGCCCAGGAGTTCCATTTTCTCGTAAAGGCGCGCGTAGTAATCGGTGGCTTCGAGTTCTTCGCCTTCGGGCAACCGTGATTGAACCGCCGCCCGCAGGAAGTTGGCAATGGTGACACCCGGGATTTCGCTCGGGTATTGGAAAGCCATGAAGAGTCCGCGCCGCGCTCGCTCATCAGGCTCGACTTCGAGCAAATTCTCACCGTCCATCAGAATCTTGCCGGCGGTCACCTCGTAATCGGGATGACCCGCGAGGACCTTAGCCAGCGTGCTTTTGCCGGATCCATTGGGGCCCATGATTGCGTGAACTTCCCCCCGAGGGATGTTCAGGGTAAGGCCGCGGACAATCCGTTTTTCGGCAATGGTTACGTGGAGGTTCTCAATTGAAAGTTCCTTCATAAGTGGGGCCCAAAAGGGGGACCCAAAATATAGGCAGATTTTAGGCTTTAGCGAACCGGGGTTGTGTGTTTTCGGGATCGCCCAGATCGGCCGGATTGGGGTTGCTCCGGCGTTGAGGAGGCCCAACAACTGCTAATGATTACGGTATTTATAATGGACCCCATGAACACCGATAACCCCAGTTTAGCCGTTCGGTTTCGCGGTGTCCGCGGTTCGATTCCTTCGCCCGGAAAAGAGACGGCCCGTTACGGTGGTAATACATCCTGCGTTGAAGTGCGTTGCGGGGGGCACATTCTCATCCTCGATGCCGGCAGCGGCATTCGTGCTCTGGGAAATGAATTGGCGACGGAATTCGGCAGCCAGCCGCTGTGTGCGGACATTCTCATCTCTCATACCCACTGGGATCACATTCAGGGATTTCCGTTCTTCGCTCCGGCTTACTCCAATCGAAATTGCATCCGAGTTTGGCAAAGCAATCTGATTGACTCGAATTTACCGGCCGCGCTGCGCGGTCAAATGCAATCGCTGCATTTTCCAGTCAGTCTTGACCAAATGCGCGGTATAACGAGCTTCGAACAGCTAAACGGCGAGCCGACGTTGGTTGGCCCATATTCGATTCGTTCGATTGCGTTGAATCATCCGGGCGGGTGCGCCGGATTTCGTATCGAAACCGCCTTCGGCTCGATCGCGTATTTACCCGATCACGAACCCGTGCCCCGCGGATCGGGAATCGATAGTGAGCAGGAGAAGCTGATCGATTTCGTTAGGGAGGTCGACCTTCTCATCCTGGACACCCAATACACCGCGGAAGAATACCGCCGGCACGTAGGTTGGGGACACGGGTGCCTGCCCGATAGTGTGGCTCTGGCGAATGATGCGGGAGTGGGGCGTTTGGCACTGTTCCATCACGACCCGGCTCATCGTGACTATCACCTGGACTTGATGGTCGAGGCTGGACGGAAATTATCATCAGCTGGGGTGGAAATTTATGCCGCGAAGGAGATGGAAACCATTTTTCTGACCGGCTTTCCATTGTGTTCGACCGGGCCGCAGACATTGGTCGCGGCTCGCTGAATTCGACCGAGCACCAGGCCTAACGAGGTTTGGCTTGCTCCGATATCAGGTTGTTGGACTGAGTGAAGTTCGTTCCCGGTCAGACCTTATGTCCGGCGCCGGTGTCGCGCGCCCAACTCCGTAATGGACAATTTCTCCTTCGGCATCGCACAGGGCGTAACCTTCCCGAACCTGGCTGCCTTCAATGTCCCCCAGTGATCTCACCAGGAATTCGTCGGCCACCAGCAACGCTACGCTAGGGCTCAGGATAATGGCGGTGTTCATATTCTTGGTCAGTTCCTGCAGTCGCCAGCTTTGATTGACCGCGTCGCCGATAACGGTGAATTCCATCCGGCGCGGGGAGCCGACGTTGCCTACCACGACATCGCCGTGATTAATGCCGATGCCGACCCGTAATTCCGGCCAACCTTTGGCGCGCCAGGTGGCGTTCAATTCTCCGAGTTTCTGGTGCATCAACAGCGCTGCCCGCACCGCCGAGATAGCGTCATGTCGCGCTCCCTGGCTGTGCAATGTGCCCCAGACCGCCATGAGGGCGTCACCGATAAACTTGTCGAGGGTGCCGCCGCACTGGAAGACACATTCGACCATGGCGGTGAAGTATTCGTTAAGCTGCGTGACCAGGGTTTCCGGCGCGCTGGTGCGGGTCACAGACGAGAACGAGCGAATATCCGAAAATAAGATGGCCGCTGGCCTAACAACTCCACCAAGAGTAGCACCATATTGTTCGGGCCGATCCACCAGTTCCTGGACAACATCGCGCGAAACATAGCGTTCGAGAGTGCGGCGAAGGCGCGCCTTTTCCCGGTGCTCGGAGGTGAAATCGTAGACCAGGCCTAACAACATCGCTCCGTTCATTGCCGTGGCCGGTCCCACCATGGGTAGATAAATGGAGAGGCGATTGAAACAAACGTAGCTAAGCCCGATCAGACCTCCGGTCAGGGCGATGCTGGCGAGGAATCGCAGCCACGGCAGTCTAAGGCCAATGGACAGAAGAATCGCAGTCAGGGCCGCCCCCGCGCAATAGCCAACCCGGACGGGTGCGGGTAGTTCCCTGAGAAATTCCTTATGCAATGCGGCATTTATGGCGTTGAGATGCAACTCCGCCCCCGGCATATTGCCTAACGGGGTGGGATGGTCATCGTGCTGCCAATTTCCGTCAGCGCCAATAATTACGATTTTGTTCCGAAAAAATTCACCGGACTGGTAATTTTGTTCCCAGTACGAAGGCACAAAAATTTCGAATAACGACCGCGAAGGAAAACCTTGTCGAGGAGCCGCAGTAAACCGTAACGCGTGATCGTTGACATCCGTTGGCACACGCCGAGTGAATCCAGCCTTGGTCAGCGCGACGGCGGCGAGCGAAGCGAATTCCTCGCTGCCGGGACGGGAAGGTGTCTGTCGGACCTGTTCGAAAGTCGCGTGAAAACGTGCGCGCCGGACCACGTCGTCATTGTCCGCCCAGAAATTGGTAAACCCGATGCGGTCATCGATAGGCGACGTCTGATCGATCAGGGTCTCGGATGGGCGAGTGAGCGTTCCGTCAACAAAATTGCTGCCGATTACCACATGATCGGCGTAGCGATCAATCGCTGCCCGGAAGATTGGATCTGCCTCCGACGGCCCCGGAAACATCAGGTCGAATGCGACGACCTTCGCGCCGGCTGAAACTAATCTCTCCAGCACCAACGCATAGACTTCGCGCGACCACGGGAACCGCTGGCTCATGAGTCGCAAAGCGCGCGCCGCCTTCGAATCGTCGCTACCGAGTTCAAACAAATCCTCGATATCATGCTCGTCGAGGTTGACCGAGGCAGCGTCGATCGCTAGAAAAGCGAGGTTTGGATTGGCTGGGGTCGTTTGGCCGCCGCGGCTAAGTCCATCTCGATAAAGATTGCAAAGACGCATGTACGCATAAGGACGAACCACATCCAGCGCGGCTACAATAACAACAGTCAAAAACGCAAGTCCGAAGATGACCAGAATACGCCTTGATTGCACGCCCCTGTTCCGAGCGGAAAACGTGCCCCTCTCCAGATCGATCCCGGAGAAGCCGTCCCTATTGCAGCGCATTGGAGCTGTGATGGTGATCGTGATTGTCGCGACCATCGTTCGAGCCCAGGATTCCAATCCCGCAATCGAGCAATCGCGACTCTACCCGCGGACCATTCCTCCGACGGCAGGTGACACTTCCGGGACTTTATCTGGCGTACAGACGGAGGGGACGGTGTCGGATGACGAAAGTTTCGGCGCGCAGCGGATTCTAAAGACCCAGGAAAAAGCTGCCGAACTTTTTATCAACGTGACCAGCTCGGTTTATCACACTAACAACGTGGCGTTGACTCGCAGCGATACGCAATCCGAAGCGTTTTACGTCGGCGACGTCGGTTTTAGCTGGATGCCCCGGGTGAATCCACAGCTGCAACTGCAAGTTGGCGGCGCGTTAGGCCTCTTCCGGTACGAAACGAGCGCTCTCGATTTCGAAAGTCTTGGTGCCGGAACGGGCGTCATCTGGACCCCGCCGCAGTTGTGGAATTTGTCCTTTGCCACTCGCTACGATTTCATCGAATTGCTCGATCGGCATGGCGATGAAATACTGCAAGATCATCAATTTTCGCTGGCCATACAAAAGTTCCTGGCACTGGGTAGATCACACTCCTTGAGCTTCGGGACGATTGGCTCTCTGGCCGTTTCAGATCCGATCGCCGAGCAACGCGACCAGGCCGGATTTGCGGTGGCGTATCACCTGCAGTTGACCCGGCAACTCGGCGCCGACCTGGGATACCGCCATTCCTGGTACTTCTACAACCAAGGGGGACGGACCGACCTCAACCAGGTGCTGTCGTTGGGAGTCCACTACTACTTCAACCCTTGGATAAGCGTGAACGGCTACCTGTCTGGAGCCCTGAACGATTCGAACAATGCGGTGTTCGAATACGACGTTTTTTCCGGGGGCGGCGGAGTGGGTTTTGACCTCCGATTTTAGGGTTTCGCCCGGGTCAGAGGGCA
>DATFCK010000550.1:0-4761 GCA_035253185.1 Chthoniobacterales bacterium
CAGATACGTGTCATTAACTCCTCCAGGAGCAGTTCGCTCTCCGGGTTGTGATAATGGGCCTCGTTAGCCGGAGGTCGTACGGTTACGATAATGTGTTTCCCATTCAATCCTAACTCATTGAGCATCGATGTATCCGGCCGGAATTCCGGCGCGTAAACGTCTTCCTTTATGCCGGTATATTTGCGGACGCGCCGTTCATCGGAATGTAAGCCGCTAGTGGGGAGCGCGTAGGGGACAATTTCCCAGCGCGGGGTCATCAATAGAGGGGTTTTCGAAAACTCGTAGTCTGAAATGAGGATGGTCGGTTTCAGCAAAACGTTGCTAAGCAGGATTTGTGAACGTGCCCCATGGGAAACGGCGATTTGCGGTTTTTCTTTCAGATGAAACGGAACCAGCTGCGCGGCGCGCCACAAAACGCCGAAAATCTTCATAAGAGGATTTTTGCCGTAATGCCGACCAATCTTTTTACAGATCAACCCTTTCCGGTCCGCCAGTTCACACACCTGAAATGCGTCGCGTGCCGTAACCACGACTTCATGTCCACGATCTCTCAATTCGCGGATAATTGGGATAAAGAAAGGGACGTGCGGTGTGTTATCGAGATCGATCCAGATTTTGACGCGTGGGCAGAAATTCAGCTGAACGACTGGCGGACGTTCCACCGGCGGCGGTTGCGGTTCCAACGCCGCTCGGGCAAATGCCGCCGCATCTTTCGGCAATGGATTCCAGAACGCCCCACCGTAACGATCGATCGCATACTGCAGGAATTGCCTGTAAAGGTCGGCAGGAAACTGGCCGACCCGAACGTTGCCGTCGAAACACATGTAATCCGGATGGGTATCGAGCAGCGCCATCCCACCGTGCTTCGCAATCCAGTCGAGCTTTCGGAACCATAGATCGGGGGTCCGTTCCCCTAACAATAGGAAAAGAGTAGAGTCTTGCGTTAAGGTATAAGGCAATTCGATGTAACCTCGGCGGGTAGAGTGCCGTTCGGCGGTTGCGCCTCGCTGGTAAGGAACCCAGAACGGGAAGATCGTATTGCGGCCTTGGGGTTGCGGTTCGAACGGGTCGATATCGAAGGTTGAAGCGTCGTAACTGATATCCAGGTCGTGCAACCACTCCAGGTTGTGCAACATAAAGGCGGAGCGGAAACCTACCGCGCCCCACTCATGTAAATAGTGGTTTATATGGGCAGCTTTTCGGGCAAAATCTCGTCGAGAGTTGAACAGCCGCCCGTCGTGGTTCAGATCATGCACGCCAATCTCAAACCCAAGCGTGCTAAATTCCTCGCGTAACTCGGTAGGCGTCCGATAACTGCCTTCTGGCACGAAATTAAAGGATGACCGAAGGCCGAGACCCGCCTCGAGTTCCATAAGATCGCGGCATTTTGAAAGCCCGGCGCCGGTTTCAACGTCGTGGGTCAGGACCAGGGCGAATTGAGCTCCGTTAGGCCATCCCGACCACCCGGTGGGAGGTTGCTGAGAGCCTTCACAAATGGGCCAGCGGTGCCGATTACGCTCGCGCAGCCATGCCGCGACGCTGCGCCGCATCATCATGCGGATTCGTTGCGGGAGGAACGGCTTGACCCTGTAGTAAACTTTGTTTCTTAGCACAGAGGAAAGGGGCGAAGGCAACCAGCGTGAGGCGCCAGCAGCCTAAAAACGGAGAAAACGGTTCCGGGCGCGATCGACTACGATTCGCCGTCGAGACGCTTGGGAACGTAGGAGCGGGTCTTGTTCAGGATCACCGAGACATTTGCGCGCGCCGCCGAGAGTTGGTTGTATCCTCGCTTGGCTGCTTCGCGACCCGTCTTGCCCGCTTCCACCACCAGCAAAACCTTATCCATGAACCTGGCCATGCCTAACGTCGGATTCGTTTCGTTCAATGGCGGCATGTCGAAAATGATGTAATCGAAATCGCTCGCTTTCAGGTTGGGCATCAGATCGAAGAACCGCTTCAACGCGATTTGCATCGGCCCCGCCCCCGGCGGCGCGACCGTGGCCAGGTAAAGATTGTCCGAAGCGGAATCGATTTCGCTGGCGGGTTGCAGCGCGGTCGTTAGGGGATACGCCGGCCGCCCTTCAAAGAACGGATGCACCCGTCCGACACCCAGGTTGACATCGACCAACAGCACTTTTCCGTCGCCCATTTCCGACAGGGAGGCGGCCAGACCGGCGGCGAGGGTGGATGCGCCGGCGCCGTCATCGAAGCCAGTGATGCCCACCAGCTTCGGCTTGTGGGTCATTCGGTTGATTTCGAAGTACAGATTCAATCGGTCGCGAATCGCTTCCGCATAAGGCCGGATGAAGTGACTGACTTCCCAGGAGGCGATACCGCCGCCATTGCCATTGGTCGGCGTGATCAATTCGGTGTTGCCGCGCGGTTTCCGTTTCGGCTGTTGCAATCGTTTCATCGGGCGGCTGTAGGGAATGGTCAGGAGCAATGGGGCGCCCAGGCGTTTCTCCAATTCCACCGAACGTTGAACGGTTCGGTTCAAGAACAGCTCAGCCAGCACCGCCAGCGCGACACTCAAGGCCAGTCCTCCACCCGCCAGTCCCAGCACGAACTTGTCGCGCTTACCAACAGAACGACGCGGCGGCGACGGCTTCTGCACCGCGCTGATGTTAGGCATTTTGCTCGGGTCAAGCGCTTCGTCGACCCGCGCTTTTTCCACCGCATTTTGGAAATATTTGTAATTGGCTTCTTCGATTTCCTTCTTCCGCTCGAGATCGGCGATTTGTGAACCCGCTTCGGACAACTGTTTGGTCCGTAAATCCAGGCGCTCCTTCAAAATCTCGACTCTGGCCTGCAGACCGGCGAGGCGAGCTCGTTCTCCACCGAGATCCACTCCCGATCGCTGGTCGGATCCGGCGGGAGCAACGCCGACCAGATCCGGGAATTTTTTCTCCAGTTCCCGCTTCTGATTTTCCAGGGTGGTAATTTCGGCCTGATTCAGTCTAACGGCTTCGCTTCCCGGGGTATAACGAGCCAGCAGATCCAGGCGCGCCTTGCGCAAGTCATTCAAACGCCCGGCGTATGCCTGATATTGCAGCACATCTTCCGGTCCCGCCGGGGCGGCGGAAGGCGCCGGAGAAGCGCCGGGCTTACCGGCCTTTTTCGCTTTGGAAGGACCCGCGCCTAACGATTCTTCAATCTGCTTGACCCGCGCTTTCTGTTCCGCCAACTCGGCCTGGGCGGCAGAATACTGCTCTTCGATTTTAACCACGTCGGCACTAAGAGTGGTGGTGTTGTCTGCGACCGAAGTGATTCCGATGTTCTCCTTCAGCGCCTTTAACGCGGCTTCGGTTGCCTGCACCCGGGCTCGAACCTGATCCGCCTGCTGGGTCACAAATTCATGCGCGGCCGCGGACCGGTGAACCTCGAGATGTTTATCGAAGTAACGCCTGACCAGCTCGTCCAAAACCAGTACCGCCAGCTGAGGATCACGGTTTTTGTACGAGACCAGAATGATATCGCTCTTGGGACGGGTAACGACTTCCAGGCCGGACGCGATGGTGCCGGCTGCGGCAGTCGCGGTGGCATCGTCGCCTAACTCCGGCAGCAAACGTCTTGGACCGATAGCGGTCGCCACTTGCACGGCAAGATCCCAGCTGCTCAGAATTTCCGCCTCGGAGCCGATCACGTTTTCGCTGGTGCGACCAAACCCACTCGACACACTCGATTGGGCTGATTGTCCATCGATCGGATCGACCGGGCTGCGATCGAGCACGTAACGAACAAGAAGTTTCGCGTCGGACTGCCAGAATGACGGAAAAGTGACATAAACTACCGCCGCGGCAGCAAAACCGGCGATGGTGCCGGCGATGATCTTGCCCTTGTGTTTGAAGATGGCGAACATGACGTCATTCAGGTTAATTCCTGAATGCGACGACTCCTGTTCGGCCTCCCCCGCGGATGGCAGCGCGTATGTTTTGTTAGTCAAGGTGAGGGTAAAGCAATGCCCCGGCTAAGCGATTAGCAGCGGAAGGAAGTTTGCGAAAAATCTGGTTCGCCAATCCTTCGCGAGCGTCGCGGACCGTCTGCGACCAGCGGCCCTGCTTCACGTCGAACTGGCTATATTGAATCAATTCCTCCTCCGCGCCCCACGATAGCTTGAATTTCCGCAAGCCGTCGTGATCAGGAGAAGTTCTCCCAAAATCGAGTTGCTCACAACCGGAACTCACAAGATGGCGAATTGCCTCCCACAGGACGAGGTTGTTGCCCCGGGTTTTGGTGTAGTCGGAGTCCGAGGCGGCGAACTTGTAAACCGCCCGGGTGTTGTTCCTGAGAAAGATCGCACCGGCCACGACGTGATCGGCATGACGCGCCAGGGCGGTAAAGCCGGTTCCATCTGCGATCATTCGCTGGTGCACATTCGCGAAGAATGCGAACGGCTGCGGCGGAATCCCATGCTTCTTTCGGGTCTCAACCTGCAAAGCATAAAACTGCTTAACCGCCGCGAGATCGCGGCTGATTTCGACAGTCACACCGTTCTTGATGGCTTGTTTCACCGCACCGCGCGTCCCGTTTCCAAACCGCGCAAACAGCGCATCGGAATCAGGTCCGAGCTGGAGAGTATGACCGTAGAACGTCGGCACCCGTTCAGAACCATTTTCGACCAGGTTGCCTCCTCGAATTTCGCAATGCCGCCATTTGCGCTGGCGGCACAATTCGGCCAGGCCGTTTTTGACGTCTTCGAGCGCGTCTTCCCGAAATAAAAGCGGGCCGCAGGCATCGCTGAACGGTAGACAGACGCCTCTG
>DATFCK010000551.1:0-2532 GCA_035253185.1 Chthoniobacterales bacterium
TACCGGAATGGCCACCGCCGGCGAACTGCCGATGGTTCCGTTCTGCATGGCGAGAATGATCGTTTTCAGATCATTTATCTCGTTAGGCCCGGCGAACGTAACCAGGCCCTCGGAATTGCCAAAACCTCTCATCGTCGGAGTCAAAACGACGTATCCCTGGGAAGCGAAAACCTGTGCGAACGTAGTGACCAAACTACTGTTCTTATTTCCGCCGTACGGTGGAATAACGATGATCACCGGCGCCGGCGCAGCGACGCCGTCCGGAATATAAACCCGGGCGTCGAGATTGATGGTGGCCACGCCCAGAGGCATGGTATCTCCCGTACCGGTACAATCGGCCCTTTCGGGCACGGCAATTAATGTTTCCGCGGTGGTAAATGTCTGGGCAACGGCACTACCGAGACCGATCGCTAAGACGAACGCCGCAAGCCAACGTATTTTCATGATGCAAACCCCTCCGTTTAATGACTCCCTGATGTAAACAATCCAGCCTTCCTTCAAGAATCGAAGTTCTGCCGTCGAACGCGTGTAAAAACAAGAAACGCGGCTGTGCCGGCAAAAAGGGTCGTTGTAGCGGAGGTTCACGCCCGCGACCGCGGGACATGGCGATTGCAGTCAATCGCCGGTAGCAGCCGGCGCCGCCGAGTAGCTGCCGCTGCTCAACCCCACCGGTCAGCTTTCGGGTCCCAAAACGGATCCGTTAGGCCAAGCGAACTGAATACCGAGGCTATCTCGCCGGCAGCCGGGCGCCGGGACTCGACGGTCAGCCGATTGCCATACCAGATTACTGACATTTGCCAAAGCTGGTCCAGACTAACGAGTGGCCGGCGCGGGAGTCCGCGTGCCTCGCACCATCGATTGACGTTCTCTTCCGACCGGAAGAGTAACATCGTCGATCAGGTGAAAACGATATCGTCCCACCATTGGGCGGCGGGGACGGCAAAATGCGCCACATACGGCTGCAAAACCGGAGCGTTATTGCGCACTTCGAGCGTTAACGGTTCGCCGGTATGACCGTCCCGCGCGGGAATAACGGCATCGGCACGCAACGCCGCGGCTACGCCGTAGGCATCCCAAACACAATTGGCATAATACCTACGACCTCGCGCCTCCACTGGAAACGCGGTCGCAATCCCGGAAAACGGCGGCGCCATTCGAATGCGTGTCGGATCGCCCGGCTCCGGGACCAGGAGACGGTTTGCATGCAAACGTTCGAAAGCGGCGACAATGTCCGATTCGGATGAGCCGGTCGCGTCCGCTACTTCAGCAGCATTTGGAATCGAGCCGGTATCAGCGGTGATCTGGTAGATCGCCACCTTGATCGTCGTGTCGAAATCGTGTTCGGCCATGAATGTTGTCGAAGCGGCGGGGTATGCCGCGGGTATAAGATAACAGGTGCCTGGCCCCGGCACCTCTACAAATCCGCGACCTACTCAGGCTCTCGCCGTTCGCTGATAAGTTTGGCGGCCATGACCGGCGGTGCGACGGCATACCACGCATCCTCAACCAGCTGCCGGAACGCTTTTGAATCGATGAATTGAAGATTCACATTGGTCCATCGCTGCTTCCCCCATTTAATTTCCGACAAAGCTTGTTTGGACGATTTCAGCCAACCGGCGTCGGCATCAAACCGAATCTTCAGCACCGAACGACGTTCGGCCGGCCAAAGGGTCGCGAAGATTTTATTTCGAACCCGGAAATCCGGATGTCCATGGTGTTCCTGTTCCTCAGCCTCCGGCATCGAGAGGATGATCTTTCGAGCGGTCTCAGTCGAGATCATGGGGCAATCAAAAGTGTGCCCGTAAATAGCGCGAAATACACGAGAAAGCGGACCCGGATCACCGGCCTGAGAGCGTTGCTAATGAGGACGGATTGAGTTGCGTCGGAAAAATAACACGACCAGGCCGGCCAACAGCGCCACATCCAGGACCATATGCCAGCCAAAGCTCCAACCCTGACTAACGTGTCCGAAGCACCCGCACGAGATGTCGAGCCCGCGCGCTTTGGCAACCACGGTGGCAACGATAAAAACGATCGTTAGGCCAGTCAGGATTAACAGGCTACCGGAATAGAATCGCCGGAAAATCAGGGCCACACCGCACAACACTTCCAGCCAGGGCAGATAAAACGCGAAGGCCACCGCGGCCGGCCACGGCACCATCTTGTAGTTGTCGATATCGCGCGCGAATTCCACCGGATCGATAATCTTCAATACCCCGGCATAGATGAAAACTGCGGCAATGATGAAATCGAGGATGCGGCAGATGAAGTGAGCAATTTTCGAATTTCGGTGCGGCCCGGACTGGCCTTCGATTTTCGATTCCAAACTCTCAATCTCAGTGGTTGGAAGTTGATTCACAGGAGACATACAACGCCGATATTTGCCGATTCAACGGTTCAACGATTAACGCTTCTTTGCCAGCCATTCTTCCCATCCGCCCTCAAGCACATAGACTTGCGGCATTTGCGCTTCTTCGCGCAGGCGCCGGGCGACATCGCCGGCCAGGTTGCAGCTTTTTGTGCTGCAATAAA
>DATFCK010000552.1:0-2121 GCA_035253185.1 Chthoniobacterales bacterium
GACCGGCTGGCGCTCGGCGTGCCGTACCAGGACAAAAGTAACATTGCGCGCTGGGCACATACCAAAGGCGGCGATCTTCGGTGCCGCGGCAACACCTGGTTCGTTCCCTACGAAACGATTCAGCGTCGCGACAAAGAACGGCCCCATCCGGCTACATTCCCGGTGCAATTGGCAGAGTGGTGCATCAAATTGCACGGTAGCGATCGCGTGCACACGATGCTGGACCCATTTCTCGGAATCGGAAATTCAGCGGTAGCCGCAAAGCGATGCGCGGTGAAGCGCTTCATCGGCTTCGAGCTCGACGAGAGTTACCTGAGAGAAGCAAAACGGAGAATCGCTTCGTGATGCAGACATTCTTTCCTGGACCGCAAGAAGCGGAGAACAGGACTGGCCATGGCGATTGAGGTCAATCGCCACCACCAACAACCTCAGGATGCCTTCCGAAACTTTGTCGTATATACGACAAAGTTTGGGAGCAACTCCCCATCCCTAAAAAGCACGGTGAAACGCCAGCAGTAGTGGCGCGCAATGTGGGAACCGCCTAAGTGCGTCGAGTCCGAGCCGGACAGGCAGCATATCGCGGCGCTAAGGCCGTTCCCACATTAAAGCAGGCGCCCGTCCCCCGGCCCTTTATCGGCGGCCGGTGCAAACTTCTCCAACGATTTCACCAGGTTTCCCGGTAACGGGCGCACCCGATCGAAAATCCGCGTCGCGAGAGGTTTGGCCACCGCGTACCCCGCGAAAAACATTTCCAGTTTGGCGTCGAGATTATCAATGTAATGCAGGGCCTGTGCTTCCGGGGTTTTCGGTTCCACTGGCGAGCCCAGTCCCTTTTCTCCGTGATGGGCCGCGATCAGATGCAGCAGATGCATCCGCACATCTTCGGAGGCCGGTTTCAGCTCTTTCCATTCGGTCGGGTGTTCGCTGCCCAATTTCCGCCATAACGAATTGACCAGTTCGAGGCCGATCGAGATGTGTCCCATTAATTCGCCGCGTTCGTCATACCCCATTACGAATCCGGTCTCGGAATAGCTATTTTCCCAGAGCTTGCCGGAATCGTGGAAAAGGATGCCGGCGATCAGCAGATCGGCGTTCAACTGCGGATACAACGGCGCTATCCCCGCCGCGAGCCGCATCATCTGGGCGCAATGTTCCACCAAACCGCCGCGACGGGCGTGATGGTAATTTCGAGCGGCGGCGGTACGCCGAAACCGTTCTCCCCATTCACCCATGAATGTTTCGCAGAGCAAACGCAATCGCGGATCGTTAATCCTGGCGCAGGTGTCGGTGATGAACTTCCAGTCGGTGGCCTGTTTGGCGCGAAGTTCAGCCGGACCTTGCAGCAGCTCCGAAATTTCCGGTTCCGTTAGGGGACGAACTGTCCACTTCCCGGGACGTGCTTCCAAACCGTATTGGGGATGCTTGTGGAATTCGGCATTTAGCTCAAGAAACTCACCACCGCCGAAGTCACTGCACGTTTTGTACGTGGGATGATCGCTCCAGACGCGCAAAGTCATTCGATCACAGGCGTCGGCCAACGTCAGCTCACAATACGGCTGTTGTTCGCGGGTCGTCTTCGCGGCAACCGAATCGATCTGCACGTGTGCACGCGCACTAACCGATTCTTTTTGAACCGCGCGGCGAATCTGACTGAGGCTCATCAACGGGGGTGTCATCTCTGGCCCAATAACTTATCTCATAAGCAGCAAGGCATGCAGTACATAATGCGATTGGCCGCCTCGCTACTGTAGCCACCTCGCTACTGTAGCCGCCTCGCTACTGTAGCCGCCTCGCTATGTCGAGGCGTTCCCCGGGTTCAATTGCACCGTGACACAGCTACAAACTCCCGACCCAGATTCCCAAGACACCTGCGTTCTATGCCGTGGCTACAATAATCCGCTGCAACGCGTCCGCCGAGTTATTATTTCGCGGCTTCGATCACACCGCAGGCAATTCGAGCTCCGGAATTCCCCGCGGGATCACTCATCAAATCATCCGCCTTCTCGTGAACAACCACCGATTTGCCAATGATCGAATCGGCGCCGCTCAGTGCCATTTTGCCTTTCCAATGAACGTGCGCTTTGCCGTCCTTTCCGGCTTCGATGTTTCCTAAATCGCCTT
>DATFCK010000553.1:0-4343 GCA_035253185.1 Chthoniobacterales bacterium
TGGCCCGGATCGATCCCCATTACGTTGACATCGGATACCTCTTCCCAGCCGCAACGCCGCCAAAATGCCTGCCCCCGCGGATTATCGCCGGCAACCAGGATCAAGGCTCGCGGGACGCCTGCCTTGAGCAGCCCGGTCAAACATTCCGCCACCAGTTTCCGGCCTACCCCGCGGGCATGATAGTCCGGGGCGACTGCGAGGTGATAAATATAACCGCGCCGGCCGTCATGCCCGCACAGCGACACACCAATGATTATGTCATTATCTTCGGCGACCCGGCTCAGACCTGGATTCCGAGCCAGGAATCGCGCGATCTCGTCTCTGGAATCGCCTTCGGCAATTTCGATTCCTTCGACCTGATCCCACAACCGCATCGCGGCGTCGTAATCGGCGATTTGAAATGCTCGGGTCTTGATCTGCCCACTCATGCCGGGCACTTTCTATCGCTACCCGAGCCCCTGCGTCACTGCTTTTTACTACGCGGATCGTCGGCCGCGTTCACATATTTGATTTTGAAGGGGCCTTCGCTGTGAATCTGGACGATGGCCTCGCCATTGCTCCACGCATAATGGCTCATACCAGCGGCGGGTAAAACGACAAAGCTGCCGACTCCCATTTCCTTTCCGGCTGCCTCGTCAAACTTGTCGCCCATGCCGAGATTGATGCTTCCAGAAATAACCGTGATTCGCTCGGCGGCGGGGTGGGTGTGGGGTGGAATTTTATACCCCGCAGGCGTTTGTAATCGAACCGTGAACGAGCCTGCCTTGTTGGGATCGCCATCCAGCACCGCCATCTTGGCGCCCGGCGGTAAACTTGGAGGAGCGTCAACCCAGGTTAGATCGGATGGGCTAAAGAATTTGTGCTGCCCATGAGTGGATCCGGCAGCGCCTTTGTCGGCGGACTTATCCGATTTATTTTCGGCTGCGATCGTGAGACCAACGACGGCCGCGGCCAGGGAGAGAGCTAATATGGTTTTGCGCATAGGTTCAAAAGGTTGAGTTGCTTAAGTTGAAGAGTTAGGCGGGATAACCGCGTTCCCGGCACGACAAACCGAGACCGAAACCGGACTGCGTCAAGCCATTTTGGCCACTTTTCCGAAAGCCAGGTCGCACTGATGGCACTGGGGATCGTACTTTCTCATAATAAAAACTTTCGCGCGCGACCCATCCTTTGAAGCCTACAACGCCGAATCGAAGTACGGAACTTCGGGTTCCTACGTAACCGCAATGCGTATTTTGATCGTTGAGGACCATGACGACACCCGGGACGCTTTGGAGCGTTTCCTGAGCCGGTGTGGTTATGGCGTGGCCGTGGCAGCCGATCTGCGATCAGCGCTTAACCTGTTGCAGGCGCAGCCGTTCGACGCGGTGGTAACCGACATTGCCCTTCCCGATGGGACCGGTTATGCCTTGGTCAGCGAAGCGCGTCGACGAGGCATCAACATCACCGCTATTGCCCTAACCGCCTACAGTTATCCTCACGGAACCGAGGAACCCCGCGTGACCGGGTTTGATTTTTACCTGAAGAAGCCACTGGACTGCACCAAATTGCGTTCGCTTCTTCAAAATGCCGAACACATCCCGGACTCAGTTGAGACGCGCCTGGACGGGGCTCGAGCCAAGATTATTGATTCCTACCACCACCTGTAAGGACAACCCGAACGTCGATGGCATGGCGAGTGACTTCGCCCGCCGCCATCAGTGTGTAATTGAGTAAAACACGTCCATTTTCGAACCGAAACACCACCTACGGTGTCTGCGGTTGCGAACCCATACCGAAAAGTTTCTGAGATATGCGTATTTTGCTCGTCGAGGATCATCAGGATACCCGGCAAATTTTGACTCGATTATTGACCCACTGGGGCTTCGATGTCGCCACCGCCGAGAATCTGCAGCGGGGTTTAGACGAGCTGAGCCATCAACCATTCGACGTGCTGCTCAGCGATATCGGCCTGCCGGACGGCACCGGGTATGCGCTCGTTAACGAGGCCCGGCGGCGCGGCGGCGATTTGCTGGCAATCGCTCTTTCCGGCTTTGGTTTCCCGACCGAAAAGGAGTTATCACTCAAGACTGGATTCGATCATCACCTAACGAAACCATTTGACTGTCAACAGCTTCGATCGCTTCTCGAACAGAAAATAGAGCGAACGACGGTGCAGTCCAGGAAGCCGATCGACGCCTAAACGATCGTTCACGCCGGCCGGCGATATCACGCGGTATTCCCCGCACAAATCTCCTGTGCGATCGCGGCGGCCTCACGAACTCTCCCCTGCGCGCCAAGTTGCTCAAGGCCTGAAAGGGCCGGTCTTGCCGCCTCACGTCTTCAAACCTACGCTTCTGTCATATCGACGGTTCGAATCATGTCACCGGAAGAGGTAACGATTATTAAATTGCTGGATGACATTGTGCGTTCAGCGAAAGTCCGCGCCCTCCTCGATCTGGCGGTGGTCCGGACCTGCGAAGATCTCCGGGCCCGTCCGAAATCAGTTATGGCATGGGAGCCGTTGCCGCTGGCTCCGTTTGGTGAACTGCCGCGGTTCATTCGGTCGGCATGGATTTTCGTTTTACGCGCGGGTTCGAACACCGGGCCCGAGCGGCACCCGAACAGTCATCAACGAATGATGTCGTATGCCGGCGTCGGGGATTTGCAGACTCGAGCTACCGCGGACGAGCCGTGGCAGTCTAACGTTCTGATCAGCGATTCGAATGCGTCCCTTGAGCAACGATGGATATCGATCCCTCAAAACATTTGGCATCAACCGGTGATCTCACCGGACGACGACTGGGTTGTGGTTTCGTTCCATACCGTCCCGGCGGAAGATTTGATTGAGGAACGTCCGGATCCCGCGCGGGGCATCGGCACCAAACAGATGCATTACGTCGATACGCGCCAGAGCGGCATCATTGCATAACGACTACGCGGTAGAAGCGTTTAGGATATTGATCGGCCGTTTCTACGTCGGCGACGCTCACTGCATTCCCCGTTCCCGGGATGTTGTCGCTCAATAGTGACCAATCCTGGCCGGGGTTGGCGCGCTGCTCAAGACGGTAGGTCTTGCCGAAGACTGATGGGAATGTGATGACCACGTCGCCCCCGGATATTTCGACGGAACTGATTTTCAGAACACTGCCCGGCTCCTTGGGATGAGTGCCGGCACGGTATTCGTCCAGATTTGTCATGCCGTCGCCATCCGAATCGATCCCGGCATCGGCGGGACTGTTGGGGTTGAGTCCGAGAGCAATCTCGTAATCGTTAGGCATGCCATCGCCATCGGTATCGCTGAATGCGGCGGTGGTGAACGTGATGTCGCTCGCGTTCGCTACTCCGGCGGAGTTGGCGCCGGTTAGTCGGAAATGGTAGGTAGTGCCCGGTTGCAACCCGGCCATGGGAAGAACCACGTTGGAGCTGGCAGTGCCGGCGCCGGCCGGTTGGCCATCCTGAATGAATGCATACAATGTAGTTGTTCCGCATTGAAAAGCGTAGGTGCTGTTTTGGCCGAGCGGATTGATCAAACCGTTCAGCGTGGCGCTGGTGGATTTCACATTCGTGGCTGCGTTCGTGGTAACGAGTGGAGGCGCCGGCATCGTGCTGATGGTGACGCCCCACCCTTTGGCGATTGAACCGCTGCCTTCGGTGTATTCGTCGAGCACAAACAGATTCCAGCTTCCGTTAGGCGCAGTTCCATTGAATGAAGAGAGCGTGCCACCGAACGGTTTGACCGGGGCCGGCGCCGGAAATGCGTCAGCATCGCCCGCCGGACTGTAGTTCGTGGGACGATACGTCCCCGAGATGATCTGCGAGGTGGGCAGATTTGAGCCGGCATTGTCGTCAAACATCAGATCGACATGGCGCAACCGATTGCTGCCACCGGCATCTGACATCAACATTGTGTTGTGCCCGCCCGGTCCGACCATCAGAACATCGATATCCGACGGATAGGCGACGGCTGAAGTATTAAGGTCGTTCAGGCCTACGGTTATCTTCGAGATTACACCCGGCATCCCACTGACAGTGATGCTGGAGGGATAGGGACTGGCCGCGGTGCGCGGATTCTGGCTATTGGTCAGGATGGCAATCGAACTTGCATTTACAAATGTCGTCGCCGACGGCGTTGGCGTTGGGACAGGCCCAATGTTAGGCAAACCAAGAATGATGAGCTCGATCGGGCGGGCGAATGTTCGCTGTTGATTCGCGGTCATCGAACTGACCTGTGAATTGATCGCAGCCATGTCGGTCCGGGTAAGCGCGTTGATCGTGATCGACTGGTTCGGAATAATTCCGGCCGCGGCCGAGGCGGCCGCGGTGCCGGCAATCACCCGGCAACGAACCGTGGCATTGGGCAC
>DATFCK010000554.1:0-7815 GCA_035253185.1 Chthoniobacterales bacterium
TTCTGGTGTCCCTCCGGGACGCGAAACACATACTTCGCCGGGGAAACACCAAATTCCAAACTCCAGGCACCAGTTGAAGGTTGATTGGATTTGCGATTGGGGGTTTTGGCGCTTCCGCCGGCGAGTGGCCGGCGATCAGCCGCGGCGTTTCTTTTTCGCCCTGCTCTCCAGGGCGTTGGCCTTGCGCGCCTTGCCTAACGACCTCAACAAATCCGCGTAGTTGGCCGCTACCACTTCGTAATCTTCCGGAGGCGTATCGGTCGCTTCCTCCCATGTTTTCAACGAAGCGCGGTAAAGTTCGGCCGCCCGGGTGTAATCGCCCCGGGAATGATATACCACCGCCAGGTTACATTTGGATTGGGCGATATCGGGATGGGTCGCCGGATGTACTTTTTCGCGGATCGCGAGCGCACGCAGATGAGCTTTCTCCGCTTCGGTAAACCGACGTTCGTTAGTGTAAAACACTCCAAGATTATTCAGCACCGAGGCAACGTCAGCGTGCTCCGGTCCGAGATGTTTCTCGTAAATTTGCAAAGCGTGCAGGTAATACGGTTCGGCCGCCTGTTGACGCCCCGATTTACGAAAGATCAGGGCGATATTGTTCAACATCGTGCCCAGGTCAGTGTAGGGCATGTCATCCAGTTCGCTGCCGGCTGCGATTGCCTTTTCGTAGTACTTAATGGCTTCGTCGGTTTGACCAAGGTTGTCGCAGGAAAAAGCGATGCGTCGCGCCGAGCGGAAAACGGCCCGTTGATCGGGCGGATCGGCCTTTTCCAAAAGCTCGTGGGCTTTCAGCAAATAAGGCTTGGCCGATGCGCGATCGCCGGCCTGATCAAGGAGCTGACCAAGCTTCTCATAACTGATCGCCATTGTGCCGGGATCTTCGGTGAATGCGCGCCTGGCCAGTTCCAGCGCGCTTTCGGCCACTCGGATCGCTTCGGGTAATCGGTTACTTGCTCTCAACGTTTCAAGTTTGTCGTTGAGAATCGCCCAAAGTTTTTGTTCGCCCGTCATTCGCTACCAACCCTCACTGAGTTGGGCGACCAAGTGAGTGGCGACATCTTCAGTGGCCAGCGGCAGAGCCTGACGTTCATCAGTAACGACGTCGCGGCCAACAAAAAAACTGGTGGTCCCCTGAACTTCGCCGGGCGGCCCGATCGGAGTCCCGTCGCGCCCTTCCAATTTGTACTTCACCCGCATCAGCAGGGTAAATTCAGTAGTGGCGAGGACATTGCCGCGCAATGATCGCGCCGGGGCCCGGACGATTCGCGTGATGTCGGCTTTCAAAATCGCGTCCGCGTTCTGTTCATTACCGATCTTGAATGTGCCGTCCTGCTGGAATTGTTTGATCACCGTGTCGGTAACCATCACCTCGATCCGTGGCATCAGGGTATGGTTCCTGAATGTCGGAACCGCGATGGTGTGAACGTCGCTCAGATAGTTAGGCTTAACCGGCCCAATGGTGTAGCCGAGACAGCCTCCGAGGCAACAGGCGATGATAACCGCCCCGAAAATGTTCTTCACGGCGCCGGTGGAGGCGTCGCGTCCGGCGAAGCGGCAGCCTCCGAAGAGGGAGAACCGATTCCATCCAGCGAGCTGCCGCTGGACGTACTCGTGCTGGGGGCGGTCGTGGTATCGGGAAGGAGTGAGGCAGCCGGCGGCAGTGAGGTGTCTGTTTCCGCCGGCGGCAACGGTGCCGAACTGGTGGTGGAATCTCCTCCCGGGCCGCGATCGTGCGCGACCGCAGGCGTGCGGCTACGCTGCTCCTTTTTGTCGGTCCGAGCGAGTGATTCGGCGACCGGGACCAGTGCCTTGTCACCAACCTTCGCCCGGATTTGATCGATCCGCTTCTTCGCCCTCTCGCTTTCAGTCGATCCGGGCTGCTGCCGGATTACCTCATTATAATATATGACCGCCGCGCGATAATGTTTCTGCTTGTCGTAATACTTCGCGATGTCGAACGCACTGGTTGTTTGCTTCCGGGACAGGAATTCGAGATAAGCCCGCGCCTGGGCGGCTTTCTCGTTGTTAGGGTAGCGAAACAGGAAATCCTCAAAGGCGGTGCGCGCCTTGGCGGTGGCATCAATATCCTGGGTGCCGGCCTTGGCAACGTTCATCCATAAATAGCCGATTTGATATTGAGCGCTCGGGGCCAGCCGGTCGTTAGGGAATTTCTCGACTACCGCCTGGTATGCGGAGATGGCGGCATCGGTAACCTTTTGCTTCTCCCGGGCCAGACCGATGTCGAACTGCGCCCTGGCGGTGTACTTCCCGTAAGGAGCGGTGCGAATGATGTTGGCAAAAATTTCGATCGAGCGATCGACCGAGCTGCCCATGGAGATACCGAGAATCTTGGTTTTTTTGCCGTTCAAATACGCTTCGCCGATGCGGAACAGCCCCTCAATTGCGTCGTCGAAATAGGGGCTGCTTGGATATTTTAAAACGAGGTAATTGTAGGAGCCGCTCGCATTCGAGTAATCGTGTAAACGCTCGTAGAGCTCGGCCGCGCGGAAAGCCGCTCCGGGCGCTAACGCCCCTTTTTCGTGCCGGCGAACAATCCCCTTGTAAGCCTTGATCGCCCTCTTCAAATCGCCTCTCTTTTCTGCTTCCTGGCCGATGTGAAAAAGCTCGGCCGCGGTGCCGCTCATCTCTTCTTCACCAGGGGCAACGTATTTCGCTTTCGAGCCCGGTCCGAATACAACGGCAGCGCCGGCACCGGCTGTGAAAAACACAGCCGCCGTGACAGTCAAAATGAGAACAGCTAATCGAGCGTTCATGGGGTTCCGCAGCGTAATTGCGTTAGGGTCTGAGTCAAGTTGTCAGGAGACTAAGTCTATTCGGAAAAGACCGTTCCATCGGACTTTATGAGGCGCCAAAAAGATGGCAGGAATATCTTTGATCTCCGCGCGGGATGGCTGAATTTCGAACGTCCAGGATGCGATGCCGGGCAGCGCGCACTCATTGCCTAATCAGGACAGGAGTTCTAATCTCAGGTTCTATTTGAACCTGAACGACCAGCAAAAGATCCGCATCGGCACATCGGCATGGGGATTCAAAGATTGGCAGCCCTCATTTTATCCGCCGGAAGTTCCCGAGTCGCATTGGCTTGAGTTCTACGCCCGGTATTTTCCCGCCGTCGAAATCGACTCAACCTTTTATGGTCCTCCCAGCGCAGAGGTGGCGCGGCGTTGGGTGGAAGTCACGCCTGGCCATTTCCGGTTTACCTGCAAATTACCGCGAGCCATCACCCATAAATGCCGGTTGCGCGATTGCACCGCCGAGCTGAACGATTTTTTTCGGGCGATTGAGCCGCTCGAACCGAAACTGCACGTAATCCTTATCCAACTGCCGCCCGCCTTCTCACCAAAAGACGGAAAACCGGCCCTGCGATCATTTCTTCGGCAACTTCCAAAAACCTTCCGCTTCGCGATTGAGTTCCGTCATGGCGGCTGGCACCGGCCACAGATCATCGGCCTGCTTGAAAAATACCGCATCGCCTGGGTTTGGGCCGATACCAGTCCCCTCGACGAACGCAATCTGGCGCCATTCGAATTCCTGCCCCAAACCGCCGACTTTCTGTATCTGCGCTTGTTAGGCGATTACGGGACGAAGTATGGTTCCGATGGGAGTCATTTGCATAGTTACGGAAAGTTGCTTTGGAAACGCGAGGCCGCGCTTGAAAGCTGGGCGCTGCGGATCGAACGGCACCTGAAGGAAGTGCGCAGCATATGGGCATTCGTTAGTAATCATTTCGAAGGGTTCGCTCCCGAAACAGGCCAACGGCTTGCCCAACGACTCGGTTTCGAGCTGCCGCTCCCGGCCGAAGTGGAGCAAGCGGTGGTAGAGGAGAATCAATCGCAGTTGGATCTTCTGTGACGAAACCGAGAAGCACCAAGCACGAAGCACGAAGCACCAAGCACCAAACCCCAAGCTCCAGGGAATCTTCAAACACCAGATCCCAAACAACCCGCGCGGCTTTCACGCTAAATTTCTGTAGCCGCTCCGCTGCGTCGGGGCGTCCCTGCGGCTATTGTTCTGTAGCGGCGGTCTATGACCGCCGATAAACCTCAGAACTTCTCCGCGAGGCTGACGCAAACGAATCGCCCGTTGAATCGTAGACACCGAGCGGGGCTTTGATGCTTGGATATTGGTGATTCTGTGGAGCTTGGAGCTTGGAATTTGGAGCTTTACGATTCGGCGGCCCGAAGCCTCCTGCCAATTACTTACCTAACGAATCTCACTCGCGCCGAAGTAACTATGCAGCACGTCGGGAAGCCGAATCGAACCGTCTTTTTGCTGGCCGGTCTCGATTAAAGCAGCGAACAAACGCGGCAAGGCCAGGCCGGAACCATTGAGGGTGTGTGGAAATCTGTTTTTTCCGCCGGCATCCTTAAACCGAAGGTTCATCCGCCGCGCCTGAAAATCCTCGAAATTCGAGCAACTCGATACTTCCAGATAGGCGTTTTGCCCCGGCGACCAGACTTCAAGGTCGTATGTTTTCGCCGAGCCAAAGCCCAGATCGCCGGTGCAAAGCTCGAGCACTCGATAGTGCAAACCGAGCAATTGCAGTACTTTTTCCGCATTACCAGTTAGGCTCTCGAGCTCGGCATACGATTCCTCCGGCGCTGTGATCTTCACCAGTTCAACCTTATCGAATTGATGGACCCGAATGAGGCCGCGCGTTTCCCGTCCGGCCGAGCCTGCTTCGCGGCGAAAGCACGGCGTATAGGCCACAAACTTCTTCGGCAAATCCGGCGCCGCCAGGATTTCGTCGCGATAAAAGTTTGTGACCGGCACCTCGGCGGTGGGAGCGAGGAACATTTGCCCCTCTTCAAGTCCGTACATGTCGTCCTCGAACTTCGGCAGTTGAGTCGTCCCAATCATGCACTCGCGCCGCACCAGAAACGGCGGACTCAATTCCAGATAACCATGCTCACGAGTGTGCAATTCCAGCATGAACTGAATTAGCGCGCGCTCGAGCTTCGCCCCGGGCCCGGTAAAGCAGATGAATCCGCTCCCGCTGAGCTTGGCCGCCCGTTCTGGATCAAACAGCCTGAACTTCTCGCCTAACGCCACGTGATCCAGCAGTGGACCGTCAAACGCCGGCTTTTCGCCCCACGTTCGCACCGTTACGTTTTGACTGGAGTCTGCGCCTAACGGGACGCGTTCCTCCGGCAAATTCGGGATTTGCAGCAGAAGATTGCGCTGTTGCTCATCAAATGCGGCCGTTTCTTCGTTTAACCGGGCAATTTTATCACCGATTTGACGGCCCTGATTCTCCAGATCCTGCGCGTCTTCGCCGCGGGCGCGCCGGCCGCCGATATCCTTGCTCAACCGTTTGCGTTCGCCATTCAGTTGCTGCACCGCCGTCTCCGCTTTTCGTCGCGCGACATCGACTTTCAACACCTCATCGACGGCATCAGCCACGCCGCTGCCGCGAGTGGCCAGTCGGCTTTTAACGAAGTCGGGCTTTTCTCGAATGAGCCGAATGTCGAGCATGGAGAGGATACTAAAATGACGAAGCTCGAATGTCGAAGCTCGAAGGAATGAACGAGATTCCGCAGCCCCCCGGCAGAAGTTCAAACTCCGCCATTGGGCATTCGTTCGCCATTCGTCATTCGGGCTTCGTCATTTGCCGGCGCGCGCCTTGCGTTAGCTCCCGGCAAGCGGATAATTACTACGTGGAGCGACTCCACCTCCTTAGCGCCGCATTGGGTCTGGCCGCCTTGGCCGGCATCAACCTTTACCTAACCGTCTTCGCAACCGGTCTGGCGATCCATTACCATTGGATCACCTTGTCGCCGGCCTATCAATCGTTGGCCGTGCTGGGCGAACCGGTGGTGATCATCGTGGCCGGCGTTCTTTACCTTTTCGAATTTCTGGCCGACAAGGTGCCCTGGATCGATTCGGCCTGGGACGCGGTTCATACCGTTATTCGCCCTATCGGCGGCGCCTTGCTCGCGATTCAGGTGTTAGGTGATCCGAGCCCTACCATGGCGGTGGTGGTGGGATTGCTTGCCGGCGGAACCAGTCTGATGGCGCACACCGCGAAATCGACCACCCGCCTGGCCAGCAACACCTCGCCCGAGCCATTCTCAAATATTGCCCTGAGTTTGGGTGAAGATGTAGCCGTCGTTAGCGGACTGGCCCTGATATATCACAATCCGGTTCTGGCGCTGATCTTGTTTCTCGCGGCGCTGGGTGCTTTCGTTTATTTTGCCCCCAGGATTCTGCGATCCCTCAAGGCGAAAATCTGGCTGGTGATTCATAAGTTGAACTGGCCGGCGGATTCGCGGCGACCGGTGAAGCTGCCGTCGGAACTTCCACCGACATTGAATGCTGCCTTTGGCCGCCAGAATTTGTTGAGCGAAACGATCGCCTGGGCAGTGCCTTGTGTGAGTGGCCGCGGCCGGCGCATTCCGCCGAATTTGTTTGGGGCGTTAGTCGCAACTAACGAAGAACCAAGAAAGGTAACTTTTGTGGGGCGCAAAAGCGGCCGCCCGTTTTTGCAAACCATCGATCTGGAAGGCTCAATGGTGACGCACGAGCCGAAATTTCTTTCCGAGAACCTGGTCATCTTTCCGGCGGTGGGAAAGGGAGCCAAATATCTGTTCGTATTTCCCCGTTCTCGCTCGGCCATGGTGGAAGAGATGGTGGCCTACTTGAAGGACCGGTTGAGCTCCTCCGTAGCGTTGGAGCATACACTCGCTACAACGTCGGTAGAATAGCCGCGCCTCTGGGGAGCGCAGCCGTCTTGGGCGCAGGCGAAAGCCTCTCGTTGTCGCAAACTTCTGCCGCATTTCACTCGGCCTACGCTGTGTGCATTGCGCACCTGGGCCTCGTTCAAAGCATGGCCATGTCATCCCGACCGAAGTGGAGGGATCTCTCAAATGCGGAACACGTCACGCTAGTAGGCGAGATCCCTCGACTTGCGCTCGGGATGACAAGCTTAGATGCTTTGGTGCTCCAAGGCAGGATTAAGCATCTCCCTGTTTGCGCGCAGCGCTTTGGAGCGCAACGCGTCCTCGCGCCGCTTTTCTTGTAATTCCGCTGTGCAACCGGAAAGCGCTGCGGGGACGCCGCGCACTCCGAAAGCTCGCTCTCCGCTCGCGAAATTTCGTCTCACCGGTCGCATCGGCACAACACCCTTCCCCAACCGGGCCTGGTAAGATACAACACCATTCGTGCTTCTCTCCGATCGTTATGCCGAACTCCGGAGTGTTTCGCGGGTGCGCGACCGGCCGTTATTCCTTCCGCTGCGGATACCTAACGAGTTGGAGTTGCAGGCCCGCTGGTTTGCCGGCGAGTTTGGCCGCACCTTCGTTTCCACGACCGGCGACAAAATTGAGATCGTGCAATTTGGCACCTGGAACCGTGAATCGGGGCCCGATTTTCGCGATGCAGTAGTTCGAGTTGGACATGCCGAACCAGTTCGAGGATCGATCGAAATTGAATTGCTCGACCGCAGCTGGGAAACGCATGGACACGCCGCGAATCCCGCATTTGAAGATACGGTTCTCCATGTGTTCGCCGAAAGATCGGAACGCGAATTTTTCACTCATACTCTTTCCAATCGGAACGTTTCGCAGGTTCAGATCAACGCCGAAGCTCTTCCTCAAACTTTCGTGAACAATGTTCCGCTGGCGCGGCCCGGCCGCTGCCAGGCGCCCCTCCGAAATCTACCGGAAGATGAAGTCACCCGCATTCTGCACGGCGCTGCGCAGTTTCGACTGCACAAAAAAGGTGCCCTGACTCGCGGGAAAATCGAAATTCATGGTCGGGATGAAGCTTTGTATCAGGAGATCGCGGCCGCAC
>DATFCK010000555.1:0-2778 GCA_035253185.1 Chthoniobacterales bacterium
TTTACGGTGACGGTGACAGCGAACGGGAATTTTCCGAGCGAAGACACGTTCAGCATCGTTTTGAGTAACGGTTACACCGCAAGCGGCAATCTTCTCAACGGCGAAATTCGAATTCGCGACGAGGACCCGGACTAAGCGATCGAACCGCGAAACAAAGGGTGTCGGCTTACGGCGACGCCTGATGCCGCGGCCGGCAGTGGCTGCACTCCGGCGTGACCGCCCTCCGCAGGTTACTTCGCATGGATTCGCGAGCAGGCGGCTCGGCAGGCAAGACGGCGCGCGATTCCTCCGTCCGCGACAAGGCTGAAGTGTGTCGCGTTTAACTTTGGATCAGTTACCGTCCGGAATGGCGGAGCTGGATTCCAAATTGCAAAAAGCTCTCAGCGAAGTGCGGGTGCGCGATGCTCGGCGCCATCTGTTTCTTTGTCTCGGGCCCGATTGCTGCAAGCCAGAGGCTGGGCAAGAAACCTGGGCTTACATTAAGCGGCGGACGAAAGAGCTCGATCTGCCGGTTATGCGGACCAAAGCCTTATGCTTCCGCCTGTGTCGATCGGGCCCGTGGCTGGTGGTTTACCCCGAGGGGATCTGGTATTGCAAGGTCACCCCCAAGCGGTTTGAACGGATCCTGCAAGAGCACCTGCTAGGCGGAAAGCCGGTATCGAAGTGGATCGCGGTGTGCAATCCGTTGGACAAGGCTTTGACACCGATCGACCGGCCGAAAAAATGACCTGACCGTTGCGGCCAAGGCCATCGGGCGCCGAGCCTCTAAGGCGGGTGGGGGGAGAACAACTCTATATAGTACGTACGGATCACTTTTCGTTAGGTCGACCTTTTCCGCTTCTCCCTTAGCTCTTAGCTTCCCTCTGCCATTCGGTGTTGGGCGTTGGATGTTCGGCGTTCGGCGTTCGGCGTTTTCTTCGCGTAGCGTGCCTTTCGTTCTTTTTACGAACTCCCAACCCTCATTCCCAAGTCACCCGCGTTCTACCTCCTCTGTCTTCTTTTCTACTTTAGCCTTTCTACTTTCTACTTTGCGTCCCGTTGTCCCGTTGTCCCATCGTCCGCGCTTACCGCTTCGCCTTCGCCCTTCGATCTCGCCTGCAGACTGTAGCCGCCTCGCTCCGTCGAGGCGCCTCACGGCGACGCAGCGCCGTGGCTACAATCTTTTTCCTCTGCCCTTCTGACTTCGACGTTCGGCGTTCGGCGTTCGATGTTCGGCGTTTGCTTCCAGCCCGTACCCCCTAGCGCTTTACTTCCCCGATAACCCAGAACCGATAACTGATGACGGAAGGTACGCTTCTCTCAGATAAATGATAACCGATAACTGCGCGGCGTCGCTGCGTTAGCTTCGCGCGCTGCGATCGAGATGCGAACAAATCTCTCGGATCTCACTTGAATTCAGTTTTGCGGGGCGGCTTTTGAAGAACTCGGAAATGGCGCGTTCGTTAAGTACGAAGACATCATTCCCGAATTTCGGCGGCTCAATTTGCCAACCGGGAAAAATCAACACCGGAATAACCCAAATTTGTCGTCGCAAATAGCGATCGAGTTCGCCCGAGACAAGCGCGGCTGAAGTTCGCGCCTGCTTCAACGGATCGCCTAACGTATCGCGGCCACCTATTTGTAGCCGGCCTTGATCGCCGAATGAGACCCGACCATTACCGAAAATGCTTCGCGCTTTGGTTTCGATGGCGAAAACGCCACCTGGTCCAACAACCACGTGATCAATGTTGCAATTGTTAAGAACCAAATCATCGAAGGTTATGTAATCCTTGTCACGCAGTACGCGAAGCAACTCGCTAACGCGTCTTTCGCCTTTCTCCGCCAGATTGAGGTTTCGGAAATCGCTGCGAAATCGCCACAACCGGTAGGCGCAGTAAATCGATATGAGAACCGCAACCGTCGTGGCCACTTCGGGAACGGGCTTTGATCCAACCCATTTGTAGAGCCACTGCCAAAACGCGAAAAGCCATGCGACGAGGATCGCGAAGAAATAGCCCATAACCCTGTCATCGAACAGCCGCTCCCGCTCTTCGCGAATCGACTGACCCGGTAAGCGTCGCATCGGTCCCTCGACGGGCGCGCGGGACGTGTTCTTCTTGCGTTCGAAAGCCATTTTCTAATCTTCGCTCGGAGGATTCGTAAATGCGTTCGTCGTTAGGTCATAACAACAACTCGACCGTCACGGTAGACATGGGCGATGAATGGACCGCGGCGTTTAGAGCAGATCCTTTTAATTCTTGGCAGCCCTTTCAAAAATATCTGGGCTATCTCGGGTCCTGGAAGATTCGCGCTCACGAGGACAAAGCTTTTGGCTCCAGAAGCCAGCAAAGCTTGCATCTCGTTCTGTCGATACCGGATCTTGGAATCTTTTGTTAACAGCACCCACCCGTTTCTACCAACTTCATGAAGCCATACTTCATCTTTAGTGCCGCTGGCAAATCGCTCGTGAAACGCAATGACTTTCTCGTCCGCATTCCGCAGCGCTTGCGGCACCACCTGGCGACCGAGATTCTCGTCTGTGAAGAAGGTTAACGATTCAGGCGGCGAGGGGAAGCTCACACCGAACCGCTTCTTCGACTTGCGCGCGTTCGCAGCCATAATCCTGAGCTAGCGCGTCCATCGAGTCGCCTGCCTTGTATCGCTCAGCCAAAATACTTGTTGTAATCCCGGTTCCTGTGATCGTGGGCCGTCCAAACGATATAAACGGATCGATTACAATAAATTTCGGCTGATCCAGTCCATTTTTTCGCGTGAATGGGTAGAGTCGAACCGCAAGCC
>DATFCK010000556.1:0-4229 GCA_035253185.1 Chthoniobacterales bacterium
TAACCGTGCTTACAAACTGCGCCGGCGGCACACCCTCTTTAGCCGCTGATTGCTGCACCTTTTGGCCGTGTTGGTCGACCCCGGTTAGAAAAAATACCGGTTCGCCTTTGAATCGGTGATATCGCGCAAGCACATCGGCAAGAACCTTCTCATAAGCGTGCCCGATGTGCGGCGCTGAATTCGTATAATCGATCGCAGTCGCGACAAAAAACGTCTTGGCCATTTCTTCGACAAACTGCCGGACAGCCGCCTCCAACGCAACTCAGCTTATCGAAGCCGCAAAGTTGTCTGATCCTCGGACAAGATGTTCATTCTCATACCAGTCATGAACCGGTGTCGCTCCTGCCAAACGCGCATTGTCGCCAGCATCTGCGCTGCGCTCACTACGACTTACCTCGGTTGCGTCACAATGAATGCCGAATCACCGGATCGTCCCGCGGCTCTGAAAGGAGTTGAAACCTTCGCCCCGCCTCTCGACGAAGGTAGCGACGTTATCGGCATCAAACCAACCAGGTGGATTATCCGCGATTGGATAAATTCCGAGCCACAGAGGCTGGCTGATCTCCGGGGCAAGGTTGTCCTGGTGCGCTGGTGGACCGCTCCGGGATGCCCGTTTTGCGAGGCGAGCGCGCCTGCGCTGAACGATTTCTGGACTCGTTACCGCGAGCAGGGCCTCATGGTTATCGGAATTTACCATCACAAATCTTCCGGCCCGCTACGGGTTAAGAATGTAGAAAAGCAGGCCGCCAAATTTGGGTTCGATTTTCCGATCGCCATCGACCCGGATTGGACCACACTGCAAAACTGGTGGCTCGATAAACATGAACGCGGCTGGACGTCGGTCACGTTTCTGCTCGACCGGGAAGGCACCATCCGTCATGTCCATCCCGGAGGCGCATTTTTCAAAGGCGAACCGGGTTATGATATCCTCGAAAGCAAAATCAAGGAATTGTTAGGCGAAACCGGAGAGTAACCGCGAATCCACGCGAATAGACGCGAATTTATACGGCGCGGCTGACGCCAAATGTGCGGAGTTTTTACGGGACCGTTACGCCGCTCATCCCCGTACTCGAGCCCCAAAAATTCGAGGACGAGGACGACAATGAGCACTAAAACCTGATCTGACTTCTTCAATCTTTGCCATCATCTTAATTCGCGTCCATTTGCGTTCATTCGCGGTTTCTGAAAAGCTTTTTTCCTCATCTTAGTTGTTGTTCAACTTTCCAGCACAATCATCGCCATCGCGTGATGATCGGTGTGGCTGAGCGTAATCGACGCCTTGGCAACACCGCGCTCCTTTGCCAGGTCTTCCGCGCCGCCGCTCAACACCAGGTACGGTTCGCCGCTTTCTTTCTTGCGAACATCGATATCGCGCCAGCCCATGGTTTTCCCGATTCCGGTTCCGAATGCTTTCGACACCGCTTCTTTGGCGGCAAAGCGCGCCGCCAGGTGTCGCGCCGGAAATTTCATCGCAGTCGAGTACTCAATTTCGCCATCGGTAAAGACGCGTCGCAAAAACCGGTCGCCAAATCGATCCAACGAATGCTGGATGCGTTCGCACTCAACCAAATCCACTCCGATTCCGATCACGCTCATGGCTTCGGCTTCGCCTCCGCCGGCATTAAAAGCGTTAAAAAGATTGAATCGTTAAAACGAGATAGTCCGGCTGCTCCGATCTGCGTGTGATAATTCAGCTGGGTAGTCATTCAACCTTTCAACGGTTCAACGATTCAACGATTTAACGGTTCAACGCTTCCACGTCCCTCGCTACGCGGCGTAATCTTCCATCGCGATCAGCATTTCCCTAACTGCGCGATCCAAGCCGACGAACATCGCGCGGGACACGATCGAATGTCCAATGTTCAGTTCGGTCAGGTGAGGAACTTTTTTCACCAATTCAATGTTGGTGTAATTGATGCCGTGACCGGCATTCACCTGAAGTTCCAATTCAAAAGCGCACCGCGACGCTGCCTGTAGATTTTCGATTTCCGCGTTTTGAATCTTTTCGGTGAAAGCGTTGGCCAATTTGCCGGTATGCAACTCCACCATTTCCACGCCGAGTTCGCCGGCCGCGTCCACTTGCTGCAAATCGGGGTCGATGAATAAACTGACCCGGATGCCTGCCGCATGCAGGCGTTTCACGGTGGCTTCGAGCTCACGCCGGTTGGCCAGTACGTCCAGGCCGCCCTCGGTCGTTACTTCTTCGCGTTTTTCGGGAACCAAACAAACTTCATCCGGAACAATCCGAAGCGCGATGTCGACGATCTCGGGTGTATTACCCATTTCGAGATTTAGTTTGGTCATTACGTTTTGACGCAACCGGTCGATATCCCGGTCCTGAATATGGCGCCGATCGGCCCGCAAATGGGCAACGATCCCGCCCGCGCCTGCTCGTTCACAAATAGCCGCCGCCGCGACCGGATCAGGCTCGGCATTTTTCGATTCGGGCATGGTCGAATACCGCGCCTGCCGCAACGTGGCGATATGATCGATATTTATGCCCAGATGTAATTTCGTCGTTTCGGCGCTCATGGCCTTCAACTCCGCTCAATAGGAGCACGCCAACCTCCAACGGCAAGTGGCAATCGGTCGATTCTGAAGCTCACAATGCACCCGGGCGCGGGCAGATCGATTTTTCTCCATGATGTCGCCGCGGGCGAATCAGTCCTTCGACGCATTGGACGGCAGCTTGCCTGGCGTGGCCAAGCATTAAACATTGACCCCTGGAAACGTTGACCGCAACCCGACCGCCGGATTCTCAATAGTTAGGCCAATGCCCACTTTAATGTCACATGGCGTAGCGGCAGCGGCCCTCGGCACCGCTTTTCCCAGGCAGGCAGTTTCGCTCCGCGTAATGGTTCTGGGTCTGGCTTGCTCGATGGCACCTGATATCGATGTATTGGGTTATCTCTTGGGTTTTCATCACGGGGATCTGCTGAATCATCGCGGCATTACCCATTCACTCTTATTCGCTGCCGTTTTTGCGTCGCTTGCCTTCCTTGCTACTTCCTCCGGTGCCAGCAGATCCCCCTTGATCTGGACTTATCTTTTTCTAGCCGGCGCATCCCATGGTTTGCTCGATGCGCTGACCGACCGAACCGGGCTCGGTATCCCGTTCTTGTGGCCTTTTGATTCCACCAGATATTTCTTTCCGTTTACTCCTATTGGCATGTCGCCGCTGGCTCATCATTTCTTTTCGCAACGAGGCGTATCAGTATTGCTGAGCGAAATGCTTTGGGTTTGGGTACCGTCATTATTGTTTTCGGCGATCGCCCTTTCCGTAAAGCGCATTGTTGCCAACCGCTCGATTTCGAAATAATCGGTCCCGACCTTCCCCGTCTGCGATGGCATTCGTCGAAATGACCGATCCCCGGTTAAACTTGACTGCTTTAAGCAGTCAAGTTCAGCCACCCTTGGAGTAAAGAAGAGTGGGAACTTCGAGGCGGTGAAATTTCGCAAAGCCGCAAGCTTCGGACCATCGTAATGACTGCGGTTTCAGTTCAAAACCCCGTAGTTAGACTTGACTGCTTTAAGCAGTCAAGTTTAGGCACGTGGGAGAGTGTACACAACGCCACTAACCTTCCAGCTTTGCAAAATGCGCCCCCACAGGAGACGCGGGCAGGATCGAGGTTCGGCGTTGGAACCACCTGCGCGGCGATGGTGTGCCGCCTGCACCGAAGCGCCAGGTCTCAACATTTTCAAAACTCCGCCTCGTTAGACTTGACTGCTTTAAGCAGTCAAGTTTTAAGCCGCGGCTGATAATGTAAACAATGCCACTTACCTTCGGGCTTTTCGAGGCTTCGCAATTCCCCCCCGGCAGGAAACGCGCGCCAAACGATTCGTGAATACGCTGGCTCGGGCCGTTTATTCCAGCGGGAACTCGGTCCGTTCTTCTTCCTCGCGCGGCACCAATCGGTTTCGTTCGATGATTCGAACGCAGGTGTTCCACCGTAGCAGCGCATCGTCATTGCCCGGTGGGCGAATCTGTTCGGCTTTTTCGAAAAATTCCATCGCGTCCCGAAACATGTCGTAAGCCTGATAACGGCAATCGGGCGTGTTCTGGGTCAGTTTCGCTTTGGCGCAGCGCTCGGCGAAGATGCCCGAGTAATAGTAACGATCGTATTCGCCTTTGATCCGCGACAACAATTCTTTGGCCTGAGTGTCGCCCACCCCATAGCCCTTGGTAAACCGATCGGTTAGGGCGAGAAGCAGGATGATAATGGCTTCCT
>DATFCK010000557.1:0-2825 GCA_035253185.1 Chthoniobacterales bacterium
AACGTCAGGCGTGTAGAAGCGACGTTCGTGGCTTCGAGTCTTATGCGACCAGAGATCGCGTCTACTAAACCGTGCGCTTCATGTTCTGGGAGCACAGGCTGCTAGCCTGTCGGCGTCGGCACCCGGGCGACGAAAAACCCACGTTCGCAGAATCAAATCTTAAAGATCGTTCAGGCAAGCTGCCTCAACCAACAGGCTGGTAGCCTGTGCTCTCCGGAAAAATGTATCGACGCACGCGTGTAGAAGCGACGTCTCGCCGCTTTGAGTCTTATGTGCCAGAGATCGGGTCCGCTAAAGCGTCGCCGCAATTACGGGCCGTTAACGATAGTCACCGCAGCGCGCGGACGTTTCGGCAGTTTGTAGCCATTCCCAGAGCCCAAAATCACGGCCGCACTCTCATTCTTTTCGCGGACATGATCGGCAATCGAATGGAGCACAATCGTCGCTGATGTTTGTCCAGCGGGGATCGTTATCTGCCTCGACGTGCCGTCCAAGGTATAATCCCGGCCCGGTTTGGCGGTACCGCCCATCGAGTAGTTAACGGTCAGCGGCTGCGAAACGGCAGCAGAAGCTGAGAAAATGAAAGTTGCCGTGGCGCCTTCGACAATTTGTGACGGGGTGACGGACACGCGCACAATTGGATTTACAGCCGGTACAGGCGTGGGGATCGGCGTTGTGGATGGCGTCGGTGACGGGGTGGGTGTTGGCGTTGCCGTTGCCGTTGGAATTGGTGTGGCAGTTGGCGTCGGACTCGGAGTCGCTATGGGTGTGGGCGTGGCAGTCGCGGCGGGAGTGGCGGTCGGTGTAGGCGTTGGTGTCGGTGTGACGAACGCCTGCAAGTTGATGATCACCGCGTCGTAAGCAACGGTATGAACTCCATCCTCGGCGCTAAGCATGAACGTGTATACGCCCGGCGCGCTCACGCTCACCGATGTGTTCGCCATATTCGCGTTGCCGAAAGTCTCGGTTCCCGGTCCCGAATAAAGTTTCCATTGAACAGTCCCGATGCCGCTCGCATCTACAATTGTCCCCGCCAGATTGGTAGTCAGAGCGCCCACACTCTGATCTGCACCGGCATTCACCACTGGGGGATTCGGCGACCGCGGGCCTTCGTTAGGCCCAGTGGTTTGTACTACTTCGAAATTGTTTACGTCAATCGTCGAGAGGTGACTAAAGGCGCTGGATGAAAATCGATCGTCCGGACACACCGACATCGAAAAAAAGTTACCGTTATCGGCCACGATACCGCCGTATTTTTTGAGCGCGCGCAAAACTGCTTTCTCCTCAATCGTCCAGCTATCCGGAATAACGAAACTCGCTTTCAACCGGAGCCGCTGCCCCATGGCCGGATAATTAACCGATGTGGCCGGGATGGTCGAAGCGTAATGAGTGGCCGGATAAATGTATTCGCGCCGCGTCTTGGCCACGACTAACCGCACCGCGTGTTCCACCATTCCACGTTGGCATTCGTCGTATCGCACTAATGCCGGAAACATCGGCAGACCGGCCGCATCACCGGAAGTCCAGCCGGCCGGGCGCAAGGCATTGGAATTCAAATTGAACTTGGCGCCGTTAGAGGCTTGCCATCCGTTTGCGGTCAACTTCATCTGCCACGTTTCCCAAATCGAGCCGGCTCCGGGCGCGACCATGATTCCGTGGCGATCGCCTCCACTGTTGTTCACGTCCATCTGCCACTGTTGCAACGTGAGTCCCGGCTGATCCTTGGGCCAGGTTTCGATAGGCTGATTAGATGGGATCGGATAACGACCGTTCGGAAATGTTCCGCCATCCAGATCGGACTCATCCGGGTAATCGAGAAACGGAATTATGACCCGTGGTTGGTTGTCGGGCACGAGCACATAATTCATTTCGTAAAACGGCCGAAGCGTCTGGCGTGATGAGGAAAGGTCGGCCTTGATCTGATTGATCATGGCGGCCGAATTAGACAACACCGGGCGCCGCGAAATGTCTTCGTTCCAGGCGCTGGTGACCGGAAATATCTGCATGGCCGAAACGATGGCGTCGGCTTGCGGGGTATTGAACAAGGTTGGCGTAGTAACGACGGGAGCGGGGCCAAGAATGCGGCCCTCCTGGTTGATCCGCTCCGCTTCAGCAGGACGAATAGTCCCTATTATAGTGAGCAGGATTGAGGCAAGACGGTGAACCGTTCGATGGCGAAAAGGTATCATGGGGGTTGAGGAAACGACCGGCGACAGCCGATCGACAGGTGGTTGATTGAGGCCGATTAACAGCAGTTTTTACGCCTTTAAAGCTACATGTCGGATACCCTTATCGACCGGCACCAAGCTTGTCGAGACCGTTCCCCGCCTGATAGGATCTCCATCGTATGAACGGCGCCTTCCACGTTCCGCTACTGCGAAACGTGTGGTTCGTAGCGTCGGAGTTGTTTCTCGCCGCGAACGCCGGCGCTACCTTTTTCCCGGGCGACCCCGACGCTGTCCCCGCCGCCACCCATGAGCCTAACCAGGGCCCCAACGGAGCCATTATCATGCGGGACTATAACCTGTTTGGCGGGGTTAACCCTTGTTACTACCGAGTTTATCTACCGATCGGTAAGGTAGTCGAAGAACACTTCATGATCGACATCCTGGGTGAGCTCACAGTGGTTCTATGTCGAGGCGACAAAGGGGTCGCGATGCTAACCTCCCACGACTTTGCTTACGGTTGTCCACCTCCGGCGAGCGCGAAAACGGCACGCCGGCATGCTCCGCAGCAAACGCTCGCGTCGATTCCCGTGTCTAACGACGCCGACGTGGCGGACGCGACCGGTGACGGTCGTTATCTCGTTGTGGTTGGAGCAAATA
>DATFCK010000558.1:0-3664 GCA_035253185.1 Chthoniobacterales bacterium
AAAAGGCGAACGGGCGATTCCATTCGCTGATTTTCATCTTTTGCCCGGAAACACGCCCCAGCGTGAAACGGTGCTTGAGCCAGGGGATTTGATTACTCACGTTACGCTACCGCCGGCGCCGCCTAACAGTCGCTCGCTTTATTTGAAGTTGCGCGACCGCGCGTCCTACGAATTTGCTTTGGCTTCGGCGGCGGTCATGATCACAAACGCAAACGGAAAAATCAGCCGCGCGCGGATTGCGCTCGGAGGAGTCGGCACCAAGCCCTGGAGGTCGACGGACGCAGAAACCGAACTGACCAACCAGCCCGCGACCGAAGCGGCATTTCGAAAAGCGGCGGACGCGGCACTGCGCGACGCCAAACCGCAAAGTCAAAATGCTTTTAAAGTAGAGCTGGCGAAACGCTGTCTGGTCCAGGCATTGAAACTCGCAACCCAGCCTGCCTAACGAGTTATGCCTGAAAGCAAACCCATGTCGGTAATCGGCAAGCCGCAAATCCGGGTGGATGGGCCGGTGAAGGTGACCGGTCAGGCAATGTATGCCACCGATCATCACTTTCCCGGGATGCTTTATGCGGTGCCGGTCGAAGCAACGATTGCCAACGGCAAGATCGAAAAACTCGACGCCGCAACCGCCGAAAAGATGCCGGGCGTGCGCGCGATTTTTCATCGCGCGAACATCGGCAGAATTTCGCGTTCGACCATGGGCGACGGTTTCGAAGGGATCTGCGTCGAGCGGCGGCCGCCATTTGAAGACGATGTGATTCGTTACTATGGCCAATACGTCGCGCTGGCAGTGGCTGATACTTTTGAGGCCGCCAAAGCAGCCGCGGATGCGGTCCGGGTCACGTATGCCACCGCCAAACCGAACGTCGACGCGCACCTGAAGGCGGATGATGATCCGGACGAGGTCAACACTCCGTACGGCCCGGAAAAGCGTTTGCAAAGCGAACGCGGTGATCCCGAAACCGCTTTTGCCGCCGCCGCGGTGAAATTGGATCAGACCTACGTAACGCCGCCCGAAACCCATAACCCGATCGAACTGCAGGCCGCGATCGCAATATGGGACGGCGACAAGCTGACGCTCTACGAGGAGTCGCAATCGATCTTCAACATGCGCGGCGTCCTCGCCCAAATGTTCGGGTTGCCTAAAGAGAACGTCCGCGTCATCACCAAGTACGTTGGGTCCGGTTTCGGCAGCAAACTTTGGCCGTGGACGCATTGCCCGCTGGCGGTCGCTGCCGCGCGGCAGTTAGGCAAGCCGGTGAAGCTGGTGATTAGCCGCAAAATGCAGTTCCAGTCGGCCGGTCACCGCGCCCGCACTCAGCAGCGAGTGCGAATCGGCGCTACCGCCGAGGGGAAACTTGTTTCGCTGCAGCACGATTATGTTTACACCCGGGCGATACTCGAGGAGTACCACGAGAATTGCGGCGAGGCCACCGCCTATCACTATAGTGTACCGAACCTGCGGGTGAAATTTGGCCGGGCTAAACGAAACATCGGTACCCCAACCGATATGCGGGGCCCGGGCGCGATACCCGGATTGTACGCCACCGAATCGGCCATGAACGAGCTGGCGGATCAACTTAAAATCGATCCGGTCAAGCTTCGCGTTTTAAACGAACCGAAAATCGACGAGTCGTTAAACCTTCCATTTTCTTCGCGTCATTACCTGGAATGCCTCGAGCTGGGCGCGGAGAAATTCGGTTGGTCGAAACGCAACCCCGAGGTTGGCTCGATGAAGCGTGATGGGTTGATCCTGGGCTGGGGGATGGCCGGCGCGGCTTGGATCGCGGCGCGCTTCGGCGCCGAGGCGGCGGTCCAGCTGCGCGACGACGGCACTACTCGAGTCGCCTGCGGCACGCAAGATATCGGGACCGGTACCTACACGATTCTGGCGCAACTCGGTGCCGAAAAAGCCGGTGTTCCGCTGGACAAAGTCGAAGTCGCTCTGGGAGATACATCGCTGCCGGAAGGCCCGACTTCAGGAGGTTCAATGGCAACCGGCTCAGTGATTCCGGCGGTGTTCGAGGCGGCTGACAAGGCAATCGCTTCACTGAAAAATGTCGCGATAAAAACGCCGGGCTCGCCGTTCGAGAAGCGCAAACCGGACGAGCTCGGGTTTGAAGGTGGACGCGTTTTTGTGAAGGCAAACGGTCCGTCCGGCGGGATCACGTTTGCCGATATACTGCGGCGCGCGAATCTCCGGCTCGTTAGCGGCAGCGGCAAAGCGGAAGGAACGTTTGGCGGAGGAAAGCCAAAATTCTCCACCCATTCGTTTGGCTGTCATTTTGTAGAAGTGACATGGCAACCGGAAATCGCGCGGCTGCGAGTTAACCGCATCGTCACCGTGATGGATGCCGGGCGTATCATTAATCCGCTGGCAGCACGCAATCAGATCGAGGGCGCGGTGGTGATGGGAATCGGCATGGCGCTGTTCGAAGAGACCTGGTACGACCCGCAAAACGGCGCGCCGATGAATTCGAACCTGGCCGATTACGTCATGGCGGTGAACGCCGATGTGCCATCCATCGACGTGCATTTCCTCGATTACCCGGACAAGGAGATCAACGAACTGGGGGCGCGCGGCGTCGGTGAGATCGGGCTGGCCGGCTTCGCTGCCGCGGTCACCGCCGCAGTGCATCACGCGACCGGCGTACGCGTGCGAGAGTTACCGGTCACAATCGACAAATTGCTGGCGAAGGCGTGAAACGCAGGGAGCGTTTTACTTAAGGTGTCGCGTCGCCTGCCGAGCCGTAGCCGAGGCGAAGGCTCTTCCCTAACGCTTTGTTAAAGCAAGAGCGCCGGTGATGCGCAGGTGAGAAAAATTTGCAGCAAGGGCCGCTTTTGCGTTCGGCAACAGCCGGTCCGAACCGGACGGCATTTGATGACAACCCGATCCACCTAACCGCGAACGCTGTCCATATCACTGGTTGTTTTCTATTGGCGTAAATCTGCGTTCATTCGCGGTCGGATCTTCGGTGCAGAAATTTTCGGCTGCCAGCGTGCTGTCGTGTGCTTCTTCGCCCTTGATGTCTCCGGCGGAAATGGACATAGACTCTAATTGTCCGCGGTTGAGACATCGTTGCTTCCACAAACATCATGAAATCGCTGACCCCAGCGCAAAAAGCTCAGTTTGTTTCGACTTTGCCGCTTTTTCAGGATCTTCCACCCGAACTCTACGACGAGCTTGCCAACACGCTCGAGCAGCGAGCCGTTGAAGCTGGCCAAACACTTTGCCAGCGTGGCGATGTATCGGACTGTCTTTACATCGTCGTCGCCGGTCGCTTTCGGGTGTTCGTTGGGGTTGAAGGCGAAAACAAACCGGCGGCCGAGATTGGACGCGGCGAGACCATCGGAGATATCGGACTGCTGACCGGGGAGGAGAGATCCGCGACGGTGATAGCAGCGCGTGATAGCAGTGTTCTGGTTCTTTCAAAGCAAGCGTTTGACAGGCTCAAAGATAATCATTCCAGCTTTATTCTTTCGCTGGCGCGCACCCAGATCGATCGGCTGCATCGACTGCAACAAAAGCGCCCTGCGTTCGGTCGTTCAGAAACTATTGCGGTCGTACCGGCCGGAGACGTTTCCGTGGCCGAGTTCACGCTTCGATTCTGTCGATCCCTGTCAAAGATCGCCGAGGTTGTTCATCTTCGAAATCCGCAAG
>DATFCK010000559.1:0-4776 GCA_035253185.1 Chthoniobacterales bacterium
GACCGCATTGAATCGCGGTCAGCGCCCGCAATTTGGCGTTAAACTCGTTTACCCGAACAATGCGAATGGCGGACTCTGATGACGCAATAACGCCGGTCATCAGTCGGCCCCGGGCCAGTGGCGATAGCGTCTTGCCGTCATTAATCCGCAAGCCTAACGGGATAAAACTTTCGTCAAAATATCCGCCATTAACTGCGGCAATATAATTTTCGGTATTCAGAACTTCAGCCAGGTCGCGTCCGCCGGGATTATCGACCAATTTGAGCCGAACGGATTTGGGGGAAAATCGGATGAGCTCAAGGGTCGCGGTCGCGCCGTTAGTCGAATGTTCAACCACCAAATGCTGGTGAATGGCCGGCCCGGCGCCGGGCTCGGTGCGTGACTCGCGCTGAGTCCATTCGGCGCCAATCGCAGTCGCGCCGGCGCAAAGAAAAAAAGCGATGAAACGGACGTAGCGAGACCTCATTCGAACGTCGGATTATGCGGACGGCGCCTCTTGTCTTGCCCGATCAGCTCGGAATCCGCCTACGCCTTGGCGTATCTATTAATGAGCGCCTGGAATCGCGGATCGTCCCGCAATGGATCCCACACCGGGTCGATTTTAAGGATCGGCGCAGTCAATCCGTTGGGCGTGTCGAGTAATTTCTCAATCAGCTGCAGCGCCTGATCCCTTTCGCCCACCCAGGTATAAATTTGCGCCATCGAAGTCGTGAACGCTGGTCCGTCGAACGCATCCTTCGACTCGGGCTTGAGCTCCATTGCCCGCTTCCCTTCCTGTATCGCTTCTTCCTTCCGACCCAGCATCGCCAGAAGTTCACCTAACATGGCGTGGCGCGACGGATCTTCGGGAGCTTCCTGGACCATTTTTTGAACCAGGGGCAGCGCCTTCTCATACGCCACGCGAGCTTTTTCGTCCTCCTTCAACAGTTTGTAGCAATTGCCTTCCATCAGCGCCTTGGGCATGGAGACCGTACCGTCGGTGTGAAGCATTTCGGACGGAACCGACTGAATCACCGCCAGCGCTTCCTGGAACTTTCTTTGCCCCATTAAAAGGCTGATTCGTCCAAACGTAAGCAGGCCGCTGCGGTCCATGCTTGGCGGAGCCATGGCCAGGAGTTGCTCGCCTACACTAAAATCGCCTCTGGACACGATCGCGATCTTGGCTTTGGCCCCGCGCAGGCCTAACGCCTCCGGCGCGATCGCAATCCCCTTATCAACCACTTCTTCGGCGCGTTGATAATCCTTTGTGGCCATATAATTAAACGCCAGGTTTTGCAGCACCCATGAGTTTTGGGGATCGAGCGCGGCCGCCTTTTCCAGGTTTGCGGTCGACTCTTCCCAGTTTCCCTGCCGGCGCTGGATTGCGCCGATGGCGAGATAAATCTGCGGTTCGTTAGGGCTTCCTTTTTGCGCGATCGATAATTCGTTCAGAGCCCGCTGGTAATGTTGATCGTCGCTATCGCAGTAATAATAATAAAATCCGCGAGCCAGGTGATTATCGGGGCAGTTAGGGTCGAGTCGCTGCGCGGTGTCGATGGCCAGGCGTGATTTATCCTTCTGCTCGGTTGTAGGCTCGTGACTGTGATAGATCCAGGCTGCGAGGTATCCCAGCTGAGCGTAGGCGGCGGCGAAATTTGGATCCAGCCTGGTCGCTTCTACCAAAAGGTCCTGAGCCTGCATCGCATCGTCGCGCAGCTTATCCGGGCGGGTCATCAATTCGTGGGCGCGTTTAAAGACAGCCAGGGCTTCGTCATTCCAAGTCAGGGTCTTCTCCAGCTGCGCCTTCTCGCTCGGCGACAACTTGGCCCGTAGCGCGTTGGCGATCTCACGGGCGAGATCGGTCTGGGTGGCAAACACATTGGTGAGATCGCGGTCGTAATTGCTCGCCCAGATGTGTTCGTCGTTAGCGGTGTTAATCAGCTGCACGTTTACCCGCACCTTATTACCCTCCCGGCGGACACTGCCTTCCAGGATGGTCGATACGCCTAACGCCTTGCCGATTTCGCGAACGTTGGCGGTCTTGCCCCGATAAGACATGACCGATGTGCGAGAGATCACCTTCAAATCTCCGATCTTCGACAGGTTGGTCAGGATGTCGTCCTGAATTCCATCGGCGAAAAACGCGTTCTCTTCGTCCTTGGTCAGGTTATCGAACGGCAGAACCGCGATCGACTTGTCGACCTTGTGCGCGGCCGCCGGGGGTAAGAGGAAAAATCCGGCGGCGGCTGAAATGACGACCCCGGTTGCGCCCAGTAATGCCAGATTCCGGCGACGATGTGTGCCGGTTGGCGAGGCCGGGGTGGCCTTGATTCCCTGGGGCGTGATGTCGAACGCCCAGGCCAGAACCAGGGTAATGGGAAAGCCGATGAGCATGAGCGCGATCACGATCCGGATAACCGAATTGGGGATGTCGAATACCGGAAGAAGCTGAGCCAGCCCCTGCGCCAGCGCCCACCCCGCCAAAATATAAGCGATCGCGACGCGGTAAACTTTTCGCCGCTTAATTTCTTCGAAGAAACCGCTCATGCCGTTGGAGATAAAGCACTATTTGCCCGCTGGAAATATGCGTCCTTGCACCGTATCAGACAACCGGAACCTCGCGGCGTTCGGTGGTTTCGCTTCGCTCCGCCGCGTTAAAAGCGTTAAAATGTTGAATCGCTTAAGGAAAAGGCAGCACCGCGGCCGATTCGGAGGTCGCCAGCCTCTTCCCTTGAGCGTCAAGCGCTGGGTGTTGAAATGGGGCTGTCACCACGAATAATGGACCGTGTAGGTAATGGTCTTTTCTTCGTCCGGTTTCACCGGAACCCGGAACTCCATCGTCTGGGCGTTGGTTTTGGTGAAGGGATCCGATTTTTGGGTGATGTCCCAGGTAAACCAGCGGAAAAGATGTTCGACTACTTTGATCTCGACCGGTTCTTTCTTGTGATTCCGGAGTTTGATTTCGAAGGACTCGTCGAGCCAATGATTATTTGAATCCACTTTAATGTTGGTCCGCCGGCGTTCGCCGACCAGATCGAACGCGTTGCCGGTGTAGATCCGGATCATTTCATCCTTCGGCGTGTGATTGATGGTGTTTTCGCCGGTAAACTCGAGCTGTTTGTCGGCGTCCTGTTTGTAAAAACGAACCCGGCCCTTCGGCAGCGGCATCCCGAGATGATTGGCTTCGGAATTTTTGAATTCCCGCATAATCGCGACCTTGGTGTCCATTTCGATGCCCAGATCCTGATTGTTACGCATGTTTTCCATGCGGTAACCGCGGTACTGGTTCCAGTCGATCTTCAAGCCGTCGTAAACATAAACTTTCTGCGACTGAACCTTGCTCGCCCTAACGAATTCAACCTGCTTGGTTTCCCGATCGTGCAGGGTGGTCGGGCGCGCCAGGCTGTAGAGATGATAATCTTCGAACGCTTTTTCCGTGACCGCCGGGGCGGCCGCGGCTCGCATTTGAACCGCCATTTCTTCTCGAGCCATGTCGTATGCCTGGGCCGGCTGAATCTTGCTAACATCGCCCGCCATCAATTTGATTTTGGCATTGTCGAATGTCTTGCCGCTCTGGTTATCCATGGTTATCCAGCCAATGACATCGACTTGATCGGTATTCTCCGGCGCGATCACGTTGTAGTCCGCTTCCCAGCTCATGCCGCCGGTCACGTAGGCCAGTTCGGCATCCAATTTGCCGGCTTTATCGGCCTGGATTTGCCAGTTGATCGTGGGCTTCAAAATGGTGTCGCCGGTTAGGGCCGGAAACAGTGGTTGTCCGGGCAAACTAAAACGCAACTTGCCGTCCACTTCTATGATCGGTTGCGATGAACCGCCCGCGCCGTAAGCCATCGATGATTGCGCCATCGCGTAGGCCTGGCCATAACGCCGCATTGCCATTTGGTTATGAGCGACGTAACCGCTGCGAATGATTTTCCCGGAAACGATCTTGCTGGGTTGATTCGGTTCGGTAACCAGAAATTCGATCGTCTTTCCTTCGAATAACGACAGCAACAGTTCCTGCGACACCGGATCGTTCCGATAATTCTGCTCCAGGATCTGCAAATTAATTTTACCGGCCGGATCGCGCAGGATCACCGAGTCGGTCTCCACGTGAGCGGTGGTTTCGCTAAACCGGACCTCGGTGACACCCGCTTTAAGATCGAGAGGAACGGTGTCGCGAACCACCGCGAAGTTCTGGTTGTAAATTGTTAGGGCGGGCGGTGCGGCCAGGGCTGCTCCGGGAAGCGCGGCGCATAAGAGGAGGGCAATTTTGATTTTCATGACGATGCAAAGTTAGACGGGAATTACTCCAAAATGCCCGCACAAAATGCCATGGAGTGGTTGAGTGGTTGAGTGGGCGAGGGAGGGTGCGGTTCTGCAGTGACAAGGATCGGCGGGTTGCAACCGCCGTTGGGCGCTTTCGAAGCGCCCTTCCTGGTGCCGAAGACCGAAAGTACCTCTTCGAATCGTTAGGGCTGGGGAAGCTACTTAATCAGCTGCTGGAACCGCGGCTCCTTCCGCAAAACGTCCCAGGTCGGATCCAGCCGCAGCTCGTGCACATTGGTGCCGGCCGGGATTTTCAACAAACGCTCCAACAAATCGATGGCCTTGTCCGGTTCGCCCACAATCGTGTAGATGCGGGCCAGGGCCAGAACCAGAAGCGGCCCGTCCAGCGCGTCTTTCGATTCCTGCATGATTTCCACCGCCCGGTGTCCTTCGCGCAGTGCTTCCTCTTTGCGTCCGAGCCCGGCGTAAATTAAACCGGCCAGCGAATGCCGCGCCGGATCCTGCGGG
>DATFCK010000560.1:0-5311 GCA_035253185.1 Chthoniobacterales bacterium
CGGAATCACTGAATCGTCGCAGCCCTGAATATGTTTGCACCACACTCACAACGAGGGACACGTTTTGTGGATCAAGCTCAATCGCTTTTTCGCCATCACGAAGCGACGCCGCAAATTGACCCAAACGGCGTTCCACTAACGAAGCCAGGATAAAGAACTCGACTGCGTGAGGACCCGAAGAGCGGATCTTTGACAACTCCTGATCCGCTCGGCGGTAGTCTCGCAAGCCGTGGTAATAGTATTGAGCAAGAGCGACGCGGGCTTCCTCGCGGTTAGGCTCCAGGCGTAAGGCGGTCTCGGCTGCTTCTTTCGCGGCGGCGAAATTCTGCAGGGAGTGATCCTGACTGAAACGATATTCCAGGATGTGAGCCTCACTCAGCAGGCAGTAGGCGAGAGTAAAGTTCGGATCGCGAGCGATCGCCCGGTTGAGGAAGCCGATTGCGATCTTGGCATTGTCGCGCGGAATTGTTCTACCCGCTGCGAACAAAGCGGCGCGGGCGCGAAGATAAAGATCATACGCTTGCAAATCCTGGGTGGGTTGTTTCCAGATCTCAGCCTTCTCGCCGGCAGAAAGATTTGGGTTCAGTTGCGCCGCGATCGTCTGGGCGATTTCACTCTGGAGGCCGAAGACGTCGTTTACGTTGCATTCGTAGTGCTCCCCCCAAATCTGGGTGTCCGTCCGGGTATCGATGAGCTGGGCGTTAACCCGGACGCGATCTCCCGCGATCTGCACGGTGCCCTCCAGCACGGTGGCGACGCCAAGGTCGCGACCGATCTGCCTAACGTTTCGGTTGCCGCTCCGATAGGCGGCGACACCGCTGCGGCTAATGACCTTGAGATCCCGCACTTTGCCGAGATCGGTAAGGATATTGTCCTGAACCGCGCCGGCAAAATAGGATTGCGATTTGTTGTCACCGAGATTTTCAAACGGCAGAACGGCGATACTTCTCCGGGCGTCCAAGCCAGGCGGGCTAATTGAATTCTGTTGAGACCGGCCCAAAACAAGAATGCCGGCCAGGCCAATCAACCCCGCCGCACCCACCCCCAAAAGCGGTCCGGTTCGCTTGAGCAGACACTTTGCCCGATAACGAAGCGTTGATTGACGAGCAACAACCGGTTCGCCCGCCAGGTGTGCGCGAATATCAGCTTCGAGATCTTCAACCGTAGGATAACGTCTCCCGGGTTCCTTGCGCATGGCACACAGGACGATTGCGTCGAGGTCACCGCGCAATTGTTTCGTTCGCCCATCGGAAGCAGCCGCGCTTGGCGGCCGCGGCACTTGCTCACATATCACGGAAGCGAGTTGGTCAGGCCTGGGCCGGGCGGTTGAAAATCGATGCGGTTTCTGCTCGCTCAACATTTCGTAGAGCAAGCTCCCTAACGAGTAAATGTCAGTCGCCACCGTTACCGGATCTCCCTTTGCCTGTTCGGGCGAAGCACACCCAGGCGTCAGACACTGCGCGGTCTGAGCAGTCGATGCGGCGGTGTCTTCATTTTCCGAGAAAATCTTGGCGATGCCGAAGTCGAGCAACTTCGGCTCGCCTTCAGCGTTCACCAGGATATTGCTCGGCTTGATATCGCGATGAATGACACCGTGGCGATGCGCAAATGCCACCGCCCCGCAGATCTTTAGAAACAACTCCAGGCGTTGTCGAATCGTTAGGCCGCGCGCTACGGCAAAACGAGTCACCGGTGCGCCAACCACGAAATCCATGATGAGGTACGGCAGTCCGTCGGCGGTGGTGCCGGCGTCGAGCAAACGCGCGATATTGGGATGATCGAGCCCGGCCAGGATCTGACGTTCCGCTCGAAATCGGCGCAGGATTTCAGCGGTATCGGCAGCTCGATTTAGAATCTTGATCGCGACTTGCTTTTCAAATTGACCATCAGCCCGTTCGGCCAGGAAGACTGTGCCCATCCCGCCGCGGCCAAGCTCACGGATTATGACGTAAGCGCCTATCCGCTGTCCGACGCGCGGCGGCGCATCGTGCCAGAGAATAGCGGCTGCGTTGCGGGCACAATCTTCAAACCGGTCGGTAGGCTCTTTGAGCAGGGCTTCAGCTTCGATCAGAAGCGACTCGGCTTCCTCCAGCAAATCGGCGTCGTTCCCGCAGTATCTTTGCACAAACGCACTCCGGGCGGCGCGCGAGTCTTGTTCTAACGCCTGGCTTAGTATTGTTTTCAATCGATCCCAGCTTTGCGGATCGATGTTCCCGTGATGAAAACGGGTAGTGCGAATGGCCACCGCGAATCCTAATTGGTTAACTCTCGCCGGAGCCAAATTTTCGCCAGCGTCCACTCCCGCTTTACCGTTGCTCTCGAAATTTCGAGCAGGTCCGCCGTTTCCTCGACCGTTAGGCCGCCGAAGAATCGCAGTTCGACGATTCGGGCCTGCCTCTGGTCCAGAGCTTCGAGCGCCTGCAAAGCCTGGTCGAGGGTGCTGACATCAATTTTGCGGCTCTCGTAGAATTCGAGAGTAAGTCTCAGCGGGTCCGAACCGCCGCGCTTCAGACGGTGTCGCGCGACCGCGTAGTTTGTCAGCGTCTGCCGCATGACGCGCGCGAAGATCCCGATAAAGTGACTGCGATTTTGCCAGACAAGACTTTCCTCACCGGCCAGGCGAAGGAACGCCTCATGCACGAGCGCCGTCCGCTGAAGAGTATGAGAGGTTCGCTCACCTCGCAGGAAAACCTCGGCGAGGCGACGCAAGTCTTCGTAGACTTCGGGCATCATTTCGGTAATCGCGGCGGCATCGTTAGGCTGCCGATCATGCTTTTGGGGCCGAAGCGAAGACGGCAGCATGGTCGCACGCGGCGCCGAGGCCCTATCGGCCTGAATCGTTGCCATAATGATCAAGTGTAAGCCGTCCCGCGTCGGGCCGTCTAGCCAGACCCGGTAGTCTTCAGCGACGTCGTGGTCCCATCCCTCTGCCGCGTTTCGAACCATAGCCGGAATAATCGTAAAATGGTCTGTTTACGTCTGCTCCCGGACGGAAGGAGCCCGATACTTTTGTACCGGGCTCGCCGTTAGGAATGTGTCCGAGTCCGGGGTTCCCCCGACTGATGAAATACTATTTCTCGCGCAAGAAACCGTGGAACACGAAGTTCTCGTCCAGGATGAACCCGGCGACGTCGCCGTTAGGCGCAACGCCGAAAACTTGCGCACCCTGGCCAGGGCCCGTACCCGCGCCGGGAACGTCGAACTCAACGATGCGACCATTCTTCCGGCGCACGAAGCCGTGACTGACACCCGCGTCGTCAATATAATATCCCGACACAATTCCATTCTCGCTAACGCCAAAGGGATGTGTGCCCTGGTTAGGGCCGGTCCCCGCGTTCGGAGTATCGTAGGTGGTGAAGACACCATGCTTATCCAACGCGAATCCGCGACTCACGGTGTCCTCGGTGTAGTAATTTCCGATAATCGTTCCGTTTGCAGAAAATCCGCCGCCCAAAGTCCCCTGGCCGGGTGCCATGCCGGAGCCGGGAACATCGAAACTGGTGACGGTGCCATTTTTATCGCGGAAGAAACCGTGAGCGGCATTGTTCGCATCGAAATAAAAGCCCGTGACTTCCCCGCGCTGGTTGATGCCATAGCTGACCGTACCCTGGCCCGGACCTGTGCCGGCGCCCGGAGCATCGAAGGTGGTGATAACACCATGTTTATCGCGCAGGAATCCGTGAGTCGCGCCGCCGGCGTCAAAATAGTGTCCGGCGACCTCTCCCTCATCGTTTAGTATTTCCGGACTGAAAACGATCGTGCCCTGGCCGGGGCCTGTTGCCGCTCCCGGGACGTCGAAGACGGTAATGGCACCATTCTTTGACCTAACGTATCCGTGTCCGACGGCGCCTGAGTCAGTAAAAAAGCCAGCAATCGTTCCGCCCGAATTGATTGAGTAGGCGCGCGTTCCCTGGCCGGGACCGGTGCCCGCACCCGGAGCATCGAACACGGTGATATCACCATGTTTCGACCGAATGAAAGCGTGCCGCGCCGCATTTGAATCGCGCATGAATCCCACTATCGTCCCGTTAGGGCTGATGTTGAATGCAGACGTGCCCTGGCCGGGACCTGTCCCCGCGCCCGGCGCGTCAAACACGGTAAAGGTCTCGGCAAATATCTGGGTCGATAATGCGAGGGCGGCGACGATGATGGTCGACGCCGCAAACTGAAGTTTTCTGAAATAGAATGTTCTCATACCCGTTAATGCAATGACGGGTGGGAAAAGGGCTCATTATTTTTGGAAAAATCATCGGTCTGGGGCGCATGCGCATTTAATGCCCAATGCCCAATGCCCAATGCCCAATGCCCAATGCCCAACGCTCAACGTTGAACGTTCAATCGGAGAAGAGGGACGGCACAAACGACGATTTGGTGAATCGCCGTCAACCACCAACCGCTAACTACGAGCTCCTAACTGCTATTTCTTCGCCCTTAGTCCTTGGCTCTTTGCTCGAAACGCCATGAGCGTTCCGACCGCGCTTAGCATAATCGCGACGGCATTGCCACTCTCCGGTACTCCGTGCCCATTCCCGTTAGGCGGTGGCCCAATCTGGAGGGTAAAACTATCGGCAGTTGGCCCGGTGCCCCAGTTCCAGACATACGTCCCCGGGGTCAGGCCCATACTGGCGAAACTCTGGTTGTTCCAGGTATCGGTGGTGGTTAGGAGCGGCGCGTTCGACGCGTAGCCAGCCGGCACGTATATTTCAGAAACGGAGCCCCTGACGCCTACGAAGGGTCCTGCTCCGGTATCGGCAAAAGTGACAGTACTCGAGCCGAAACTGACGGGCCCGGCGATACCTGCATACGAATCAAAGCTGGCGGCCCCAGGAGCCAGCCCCAGGAACAAAAGGCCCTGATTTCCCTGAACAACCCCGGGCGTAAACGTGTCTGAGTCAACAAAATTCAATGCCGTTAGATTGAGCGAACCGCTGCCGCTGCCCACCACATCGCTGCCAACTTCATTCAGGGTGGCGATGTAAGCCCCGCGCGCCGCTTGCGCTGCCACAAGGAGAAGACTAACGAAACTAACGACAAACAAAGTAAAATAAGTGGGTTTGTATTTCATAAGAATGGTCGCGCTTTTTTCCCTAACTTCTTTCGGGACTGAGTTTGATCGACATTCCCTATAGTGATCAATCGAAAATCTCATAGTGATTCACAACGACGTCCGCGATTGTGGGTCCGTTGTTACGTGATCGTTAGGAAAAGCGGGAAACGAACCACGACCTGTTCGACTCCGCTGCGCTGCGCTCCCGCTCCGGCGGGCAAGCAGGGTAATAAATTAGTGAGACGATTAAGACGCGAACGTTGT
>DATFCK010000561.1:0-4796 GCA_035253185.1 Chthoniobacterales bacterium
CGGCCATCGGCGTGGACTTGAAGTTTGTGCCGGCCACCAATCCAAACGTGATTGGGTTCTTGAATAAACCCTTCACTTCAGATTTGCTTATCAAAACCGTGGAAAACCACATTCCGAAATCAGCTGATGAAAGCGGCGAACGCGCCGACCAATCTGGGATGGTCGATCAGCCGGTTACCGATGCTACCCAGGGTGAACAGCTGGTAACCGAACCGGGTTCGAGAGCTGCCGCGGCGGCTGAATCGGAAGAATGGTGGAGCAGCCCGCAACCTCAAACCCAGCCGCAACCGCTTTGGAGCGAAGGCGTTGAAGCGGGGGCCGCTGGAACTGCCACGACCTCGAGCGACCTCATGGACGAGGTGGTTACCGGCGGGTCGTACTTCTCCGGTGACACTCGGTTCTTCTCCCTGAATTGGGCCATGCAAACGGTCGCCCGATGCCGGTTGACCGGAGCGCTGCATTGTTACTGGGACAAGGAACCCGTCGATCTGCTGTCCCAGGATGGCCAGGTGGTTTTGGTTACTACACGCGATCCGGAACTCTATTGCTCAGAAGCGCCGATTACGCTGGTGAATGTCGACCCGGAAAAAATTGCGGATGCGCGAATGCGACAACGCGAAAACGGCAAACCACTCTTTCTGACGCTGGCTGAAGGCGAACACATCTTACAGGAGCCGGCGATACAGCTGGTTCAGCATTATGGACAAAAGCTTTTTGCCCAGTTGTGGACTGCCGAACGGGTTCGCTTCACTTTTGAACAAACCAACATGCCGGCGTTTGCAGCCGAAATCTCGCCCGAACCTGACATTGATCATTGGGTGCTGGCCACTTTGCGCCTGATCCAATTTCAAGACCTTGGAAACAAAGCGAACTACGACATTAACTCGATCCCCGCCTATACCCGTGACGGGTTCGACCGGGTGCAGAATTTGCGACTTACCGTGGCGGAGGCGCAGTTTGCCTCGCAATTCAACGGGTCTCGTTCGATTGCACAAATCGCGAAAAATTTGCGGCTCGATTTAAAATTCGCTCGTCTGACATTGTTCCGATTCCTGGCGCTGGAGATCGTGGAATGCTGGCCGGCGACGAGTGCGAGCAAGCCCGAGCGCCGTGGCGTTTTGCAACGGCTGGGTCGCTCGATCGGCATTGGCGAATAGTTAGGCTGACGGAGTTGCCCATGCAACCGACTGCCGAATCGTCGTCTCCAGAGGCGACGAAGAATATCATCCCGCTTCCAGAGCCGGTAGTTCCACCGCCGGGGAGGCGATTTTCCGCCCCGGAAAATTTCATCAACCGCGAGCTAAGCTGGCTTGAGTTCAACCGTCGGGTATTGGAAGAGGCCCAGGATGCAACCCAGCCGCTGATCGAACGGGTAAAATTTCTCAGCATCTTTAGCTCGAACCTCGACGAATTTTTCGAGATTCGCGTTGCCGGCATCAAGCAACAGATCGAAAGCGAAACCAGCGATGTGGGGCCGGACGGATTGAGCCCAACCGAAACCTTCAACGCCATTCAACGGACCGCGCGCGAGCTGGTGACGACCCAATACGGGCTTTGGAATAACGAGATTGCGCCGGCGCTGGCCAAACAAAACATCCGGATCCATGACGTCGCGCAATTGAATACCAAGCGCGCGGCCTGGGCCCGAAAGTTTTTCCAGGAAGAAGTGTTTCCAATGCTCACGCCACTGGCGGTGGATGCCAGTCATCCATTCCCGCAACTTCTGAACAAGAGCCACAACCTGTTAGTCCGGGCCAAGACTCAGCGCGGAGGCGAACTTTTGCACGCCATTGTCCAGGTGCCGCGCGTTCTGCCGCGATTGATTTTAATGCCGCGCGGCCGGGGCGAAGATGAGCCGTGGGATTACATTTATCTGGCCGCGCTGATCAAACAGCACATCAGTGATCTGTTTCCAGGTTTGATTCTGGATGGCGTGCACGCGTTTCGGGTGACTCGAAACAGCGACCTGTACGTGGATGACGAGGAAGCGGAGAACCTTCTGCGCAGCATCGAACACGAATTGCGGCGGTCCAGCCGCGGCGACGCGGTTAGGCTGGAAGTGGAACAGGATTGCCCCCGGGATTTCCGGGAATTGCTGCTTGAGTTTTTTGACCTGGGCGAACCGGACCTCTACCGGCTGGATGGCCCGTTATCGATGACCCACCTGATGCCGCTGGTGACTAACGACGCCTTCGCCAAGCTGCGCGACCGGGTATTTCAGCCGGTGCGAGATCCCGCGCTTCCGGCGCATGCCGACATTTTTGAGGTGATGCGCAAACAGGATATTCTGCTGCATCATCCCTACGAAAGCTTCGATCCGATCGTCGAGCTAATCGAAAAATCCGCCTCCGACCCGCAAGTCCTCGCCATCAAAATCACCCTGTATCGAACCAGTGGTGACTCTCCGATTGTAGAGGCGTTGATTGATGCGGCCAGCGCCGGGAAACCGGTAACGGCGCTGGTGGAATTGCGCGCCCGGTTCGATGAGGCCGCGAATATCGAGTGGGCGCGCCGGTTGGAAGAAGCGGGCGCCCATGTCGTTTACGGGGTCGTCGGCTTGAAAACGCATTGTAAGGCGTTGTTGATCGTTAGGCGCGATTCCGACCGGTTGCGGCACTACGTTCATCTGGGAACCGGCAACTATCACAATCGCACCGCCCGCATTTATACCGATTTCAGTTTTCTTACTACTGATCGCAAGATCACGGATGAACTGGCGACCGTATTCAACACCCTGACCGGTCTCGCCGGATATCCCGGTCTGGAGAAGTTGATCGTCGCGCCATTCGATATGAGCCGGCGATTGATAGCGTTTATCGAACGCGAACGGGATAACGCCGTTGCCGGCAAACCGTCCCGGATCATCGCCAAACTGAATGCGCTGGTGGATCAGGAAATTATCGAGAAGCTTTACGAAGCTTCCACCGCCGGAGTTAAAATCGATCTGATCGTTCGCGGGATATGTTGTTTGCGCCCCGGTATTCCGAATCTCAGCGAGAATATTCGGGTCGTTAGTATTGTCGGCCGCTTCCTCGAGCACAGCCGTATTTACTATTTCAGTAATGATGACAATCCGGTGCTTTATTTGTCCAGCGCTGATTGGATGCCGCGCAATTTGCTTCGGCGGGTGGAGGTGGCGTTCCCAATCGAAAATCCCGAGTTGAAAAAGGAATTGATCCAGGATGTTTTGCCGGCGTTCCTGAATGATCGGGTCAAGGCGCGCGAACTGCAGCCCGATGGCACTTACATCCGGCTGCGCCCCGAACCGGGACAAACTGCTTCCCAGGCGCAGTTATTCTTTCGACAAACTTCCCGAAATCAGGCTAAACGTTTGGCCGACTCGAAAAAAGCGAGATCAATTAGACTTACTCCCATAAAGGCGTTGCCCGGCCAAAAATGAAAAAACGAAAATCCAAGAAGCCAACCATACTGGTCGTCGACATCGGTGGAACTCACGTGAAGCTGATGATTTCATCGCGGGAACGTCGAAAGTTTGATTCCGGCGCGCGGATGACACCCGCGCAGTTCATGAAGAAGCTGAAGCAAAACGTTCGGGAATGGAAGTTTGATGCGGTGTCGATTGGATTTCCGGCGCCCGTTCGAAATGGGCGGATCACCCGCGATCCCAAACATCTTGGTACGGGCTGGCCGCGATTCAATTTCCGGAAGGCGCTCAAGAAGCCGACCGCGATCATCAATGACGCGGCCATGCAGGCGCTCGGCAGTTATCGCGGCGGACGCATGTTGTTCCTCGGTTTAGGCACCGGACTCGGATCAGCCATGGTCTGGCCCAAGACTTTGCTACCGTTGGAGCTTGGCGATTTGCCGTATCGCGACGGCAAAATCATCGAACAATTCTTAGGCAAACCCGGAGTCGCGCGGATGGGTGAACGCGCCTGGAAAAGTGAAGTCCGTCACGCGGTGCACCAGCTGAAAAAATCATTCGTGGCCGACTACGTGGTGCTCGGCGGAGGCAATTCGAAGCGATTCAAGACGCTTCCGGAGGGAATTGAGGCCGGTCACAACCGCAACGCTTATCTCGGCGGAGTTCGGCTGTGGGAAACCGAGCCCCGGACCGGCAAGAAAAAGTGGGCCATTGTAGATTAAGAAGCGAAACAAACGGCTGACGCCACCGCCTCGACGGCAAAGATGCGCGTTTATTTTTTGCGACACGGCGAGGCCGATTGGCCTAACTGGGACCGATCGGATGACGAGCGCCCGCTGACGGAGCGGGGCAAAAAGGAGATGCGCAAGGTGGCTAAGTTTCTCCGCGAATTGGACGTGCCGCTGGAGGAAATCGTCAGCAGTCCGTTGCTCCGAGCCCGGCAGACGGCTGACGCGGTGGCCGATCGTTTCCAGATGCAGGTTCGCGAACACGAGTTCTTAGCCGGCGGCTTTAATGTGTCGGCGTTGCAGGAATTGATTCGGAAATTCCCGGTTAACAATCTGATGCTTGTCGGTCACGAGCCCAGTTTCAGCGAGGTAATCGAAAAGCTCACCGGCGGAAATTGTAAAATGTCGAAAGGCGGCGTAGCGCTGGTCGAACTTGACGGCGACGACATGAGCGGGCGGTTGTTGTGGCTGTTCCCGCCGAAGATTGCGAAGGTTCTGTAGATCGAACCTAGCCGTTTGCGATCAGTTGTTTGGCCCAAAGCATACCAATGTCATCCCGCCGGGACCGCGCCTGGGGTGGAGCGCCGATCTCTCAAATGCAGGGGGCGTTACGCAGGTAGGCGAGATCCCTCGACTGCGCTCGGGATGACAACCATGAAGGACTGTGGCTACCCCTGAGTGGA
>DATFCK010000562.1:0-10581 GCA_035253185.1 Chthoniobacterales bacterium
CTGATTGAAGACAGTGATAAATCGTGACCCGCCCACGCGCAAGGCTTCCTCCTTCGTTGGGGCTACGGCGTGACAAGACGGGCGATTTCGTCCCGATTGGCACTGCTTTTCTGGTGAGTGGCGGATGGTTTAATCATGACCGCCTCGCATATCGTTACCGGCGCGTCACATCGCGCGCGCAGGGTAAGGAAAAAGCTTGCCAACAGCGGGCTGACAGTCCGTAATCGACAGCAAAAGCTGCAGAAACCCAGAAATACAATGGACATCCTTTCAATACTCGCACTCGTGGCCGAGCCGGTGCCGGAAGCACTTTCCACCCTTTGGCTGGCTGTTCCCCTGGCTGGCATGTTTGCGGTGACAATAATCCGGCGCAAAAAGCCGTAATCGGTAAGTCAGAAAAGTTCGGTAGCGTCGCGCGTTTTTGAGCGTGCGATGACGCGCGCGGCTATCGCCCGACCCAGTCAGCCTCTTTGTCAATCAATTCGAGGGTGCGAGCGATCGAACCTCGTTGCTCGGGGTGAACGCCTCCGATCGAGAAATCTTAGGTGTCTTCCGGATGGGTGATGATTTGAAGGATGGCGAGCGAATCAACAACCGGGCCGCCACCGCTCGCTATTGAACCAGTGGTCGCGTCGAATCGGCTTCCGTACACATCGAAGTAATTCGTTACCCGAGCCTGAATCGATTGGCACTTCAGTTTGCGGTGCTCGCTTTAGTGCCGCGCAAATGGGCCGCCACCTGGGTTGCGACCCACCGGTTTAGTTCGGGGCGGTAATGGCCTCTCGGACCAAACATTCCATTAAACTGATCGCGCGGCAGCTGAAGCATCTGGCCGGCAAGGTCGAACACCTCAATGTGATTTGCCTTTAATCGTTCGACCGTCGGTTCAATCTTTTTGGTATCGTCGAACCGACCATCGGTAGCCAATGTTACCGCGACGAAGCGGCTGCCCCGTTGTTGCGCCAAGCCGCTCAATCGCGTCAGCAACTCCGTCGCAACCTCAACCCCTTTGTCATGCACCTGGACCGTATGAGGTCCTTGGTACCACCTCCTTAACTTCGTCCGTTTAAATATTGCTTCAGCAAGAAAACTGTGGCCCAGAATGCGATTCAGAGTCGGTAACGATCGAGGCACCGCGAATCCTTTCGGAACGGGCACGTTTTTCAATTCAAGCCCGTTCGACCCATACTCGAAATACGGTTTCCACTTGGAATAATAGGACAACTCCGCGCGATGAACGTCATGGCTGATGAAAGCGACAATCACGACGGCGGGATGATAGTTCGGCAGCAACTTCTCCGCGCGCATAAACGCTTGATCGATCCCATACCCGGTTACGGCGGCGTTCAGCACCGGCTGTTGCAGAATAGTTTCGAGTTCAGACGGCCACGTTTCGTTATCGTGAACGTCATTGCCGAACGTAAATGAATCACCAAACACCAGGATCGGAGCCGAGCCGGAAGGATGCGACCGTCCGTTACTCCGCAGACGGGCTTCATCCACCGTAAGATCGTAGTCCGGCATTTTCGTAAAGCCGGTGCGAGGGATCCATCCAAGTTCGGGATCGTAATTGGCGAATGGAATTGCCGGAGTCCGATGCGCAATATTTTCCGCAGTAAATAAGCTACCCCGGCGGACACGTAAGCCAATCTCCAACCCGAACGCGGTTAGGCCGAGAGTAATTAACGGTAAGAGAACACGGGCCAGCAGCCGCTTCCATCCCTTATGTGCAGGCATAAGTTAGTTTGAATCGGACTAAAGATGTTAAGCTGCGCGCGAAACGTCAGCCGCAGAGCGGAAGTTTAGCTCGGCACGCTTTCCAAAAGATCGGACTTAGGTGTTTGAGGACGCTGACTGGTTACTGCCGATAGATTTACCAATGAGTCAATGTAAGCTGCCGCGGCATCTTTCCAGGTCCAGCGATCCAGCGCGGGCGGATTCGTGCTTTGGCAAGGTCCAGCAAACAAGGCTTCCTCCATTTTTACGGCAAGACTTTCCACATCCTGCGGTGGGACGATCATGACGCCATCCTGGCCACCATAACGATTCAACTGTTCCCGGTGCGCCGGGATATCGGTGCAAATGATTCGAGCGCCGTGTTCCAACGCTTCCAGCAGGGAAAGACCGAACCCCTCAAAGAACGAAGGTAATACCACCGCGGTACAGTCCCGGTACCAAGCGTCTACATCGGGACGCGCGATGTAGCCTAACGGTTTGATCCGGCCGCCGAAAAGTTCTTCGTGCTCAATCAAAAACTCCCGACACGCTTCAATCGCCGGATCGGACAGGGGATGCTTTGCCGCCAGATGGTCGGTTTCAATTCCGGTTAGGACCAAATCAAAATCGCGGCCTTTTCGCCGAAGCGCGGCCGCGGCCTGGAACAATGTGATGTGGTCCTTATGCCGGTGGGCAACGCCGGGACAGTAAAAGACCGGCCGCCGCGAATGTCGACGAACAGGTGCTTGCGAATTCAATCCATCCGCCGCCGACACGGCCGAGCCGTGCGGTACGACCGCCATCCGGCCGTTGTACCAGGGATAGAAATGTTTGATGTCAGCTGCGGTTGCTTCCGAGACCGGGAACACAATGTCCGATTGCTTCAGCCATTGCTGGAACTGCTGATCAATCCGCTCCAGGTCCACGCCGGCGAACGTTTCGGGATAACGGCGCCACCGGACGTCCATTAACATCGCACCCGTCGGGAGGTCGAGCGCCGGCGGATTCACCCAAAGGGTCCAGTTAAAGAAACAGTGGGTAATGCGGTGCCGGCGAATTAATTCCCGCAACCAGAGGTTCGAAAGGTGTTGTTGCGCCGTCTCCAAGACGCCACGCATCGGAATATGGTTTCGCCGCAGACAAAAGCGCACCGCTTTCTCCAATGAACGATGAACCCTGGAATCGTTAGGCCAGCCCGGGTCGGCATAGATCAGGCGATCCGAGGCCGGAAACCTTCGTTGGAAATAGGCGCGTCGCCACCCCGGCATAATCCACACGATTCGATCCACCATCTCGAGAAATTCGGGGATGAGATGGAGGTTAACCGTCTCGGCGCCGCCGCTGACGCCATGTTCTCTTAACAGCAGACAGACACGGGATCGAGATCTCATGGATGCCGCAGCGATTTGGTCAGGTAAACCGTTTTTCCGACGAGAACGGATACGTCGGTTAGTTTTTCAACTCGTTCGATCGATCCGCGGCTGAGGGCAAGACGCGCAAAACGTTTGCCGATTCGCAACAGATTGCCGCCGAGTTCCTTTATTCTTCGCATCCGCGGAACCGGCGAATTCGAACCGGCGGCAACGGCCAGCGAAACGCCCTCGTGATAATGGCGCCGGATTTGCCAGGTCAGCGTCAGCCGTTCCCTTGGCAGGAGATGCTTAACGACCGCAGCCGGTTGGTAAAAAAGTTTGCCGCCGGCATTGACCATCCGGCCGATCAATTCCGTTTCGTCATTGTATTTCGTCAATAACGGATTGAATCCGCCAATTTCCTCCAGGCAACGTTTCCGAAACGCCATGTTGCAGCCGACCGGCTGCTCGTGAGGAAAGTTGTACCAGCGCGCTTCTGGTCCGTAGCTCCGATTGTAGCAACCCAAAAGTCTTGCCGGGAACCAGGCTGGAGCCGGCGTTTCGAACCACGGTTCGATCGGACCGCCCACGCACATTGCATCAGGAAACTGCTCGAACGCGCTAACGATCGACGACAGCCAGGCCGGGCCGGCAAGAGCGTCATCGTCCAGAAACGCGATCATTGGGGCGCGCGCGTCTCTTACGCCGCGATTACGGGCATTCGTTAGGCCAGGCGTTTTTTCAAATACGTAACGAACAGCCGGCATTTCCGCGGCAAGCGGTTTAACAATATTCGCGGTCTCATCCGAAGAAGCGTTATCGACGACAACGATCTCGTAATTACCGGATCCGATGTCCTGGTCGCGCAGGCTTTGAATCGCCTGAAGCAAATGCGCAGCACGGTTTCGCGTGCAAATAACGGCCGAGATCTTCATCTTATTCGGAGGCCGACGCGCCCGGGGTTGTGGTGGAGCAGAGCGGCGACCGCGCCGGCTTCATCAGCTCCTTAAGATGGTATGACAATCGAATTGCCAGGGCAATAATGGTGAGGGTCGGGTTGGCGAAGCCGCCGGTGGGGAAAACCGAGCTGCCGGCCACGTAGAGATTGGGCAGCCCGTGGATTTTGCAGTCCGGATCCACCACGCCGTGCCTGGCGTCCGAGTGCATCCGGGTAGTGCCCAAGTGGTGATGCGGGCTGGAAAAGTATGGCGGAGCACCCCGGTCGAATTCGCGTTGGGTAACGAATTCGCCTAACTGGTGGGTCTTGCACTCCTCTTTCAGAATTTCCTGAGCGCGGCCGATACTTTCAAGATCAATGTCGCTCCACGACCAGTGCAGTTCCGTTTTGCGCTGGCCAAAGCGATCGACATCACGGCCGAGCGTGACCCGGTTCGCCGGATTAGGAGCCTGCTCGGCCAGACACCGCATTTCGAACCGGCGGAAGTGACGTGGGTGCGTTGGCAGACGCGACCACCCGCCTTTGTGCTCGAAATAAGTGAGTTGGGTTCGAGCCAGGCGATTGCAAGCTGCGACCATCAATTCATCGCTGCCACGGATCAACATCCCGAGATTGTCTCGAAGCGTTTTTATGGCCGCCGCTGGCGAGCTGGATCGCAGCACCGTCTTTGCCATTTTTGTGATTGGTGATTCGTAGGCGCGGTCGCGGGGCGTGAGATACACGCAAATGTTCAGCATTCGTTCCGATCGCATGACTTGGTCGCGGAATGTCAGCTTGCCCATTACCGGAGAGTCATCGAGCAGATGATGATCATACAAGCCGGCAGAACCGAAAACGGAGGGATCGGACGGGGTCAGCACACCCAGCCGGAAAGATGGATGATCCATGAAACAGCGACCTACCACATCGTATTGATTGCCGAGTCCGTTAGGCTGATCGCGATTTGATAAAAGAAGAATCCTGGCGTTTTCGATTCCGCCGGCGGCAAGAACCCAGTAGGGCGCGGACACTTGAAACTCGCTTCCCGGGTTCGCGCTGACCCGGGCGTGCTCCACTTTTCCGTCACGAACAGCCAGTTCCAGCACGGTGGCGTTGAGATAAATGGTTACATTCGGATCCGCCGCGAGCGCGGCCGGATGCTCATTCGTGAAAGCGGCCCGGACGCCGAACCGTGAAAGCACGGTCGCGATCCGCGCGCTTTCAGGCAATAACTGGCGTCGCTCACCGGCGCGCTGGATTCCATTCGATGAATCGACCCCGGCAAAGGCCAAAGCTTGTTCGTAAAACGGATCGAGGGTTGCTTTTGAGAATGGCCAGCCGCTCAGCGGCATCCAGTCGCGCTTTTCGAAATCAATCGGATCGAGCGGGACTAACCGGACCAGTTCGTTACCTTTTCCGGCGTCGAACTCATCGTTCCAAAGGTGGGCAGTGCCACCAAGCTGGCGCCGGCGTGACGTAATAACCAGGTCTTTGGTGTAACCCTGCGCTGATATCGTCGTGCCGTCGCAGAGATCCTGGGCTTGAGGATCGAACGTGCCGGCCCCGCTTTCGAGACAAACCACGCGCAGATCCGGTGAAGCCATCTGCTTTAGCAGAGTAATGCCCGCTGGACCGGAACCGATCACGCACAGGTCCGCTTCAATACGGCGGTTTCGATCAACCGTCCGCGCGTCGATCAGCATGACAATCCACTTTCACCACCTCGAAATCGCAGCTCACCGAGCCGTCATAGACCGGTTTACCGCCTAACCGATTGGTTTCAAGGTCGACAACCGTGATTTCAAAAGCCGATTCGATGTGATCGAATATCAAGCCCGGCGAATCGGCCAGGTAAAGCCCGACCACATAAGTTCCCGAATTCAGGTGAAGTCGTTTGATCCTGAAATGGAGTTCGTTGCGTCCACGGTCGAACTCGATCAATTGGCCTAACCGCAGGGTGTCGGCATTGACCAGTTTCGTCCCGTCGCGAGTATAAAAGGTCACCGCGACGCTTCCTGCTGCGCGCGATGAATCGGACGTTATCACCAGAGTAAAGTCCAGCGCCCCGTCGGGATAAGGTTGATAGCCGGCTGCTTCCAGATCGCTGCGGTAGCGAACAGATGAAAATCGAAGCTCACCAGTGCCGAACCGTTTGGCATCGCCAAGGTCAAGCCAGTCGCCGGCCTCGGTGGCGGCGCTGCCACCGGCGGCAAGGTAAGCGCCGATCACGTCGTTGACGGGACCCTGGCAGGCGATTCGCCCTTCCTGCAGCAACACGCCGTGTGCGCACATCCGCTGCACCGCATTCATATTGTGACTAACGAAAATGACGGTTCGCCCTTGCTCGCGGGCGGCATTTTCCATCTTGCCGAGACATTTTTTCTGGAAACGGACGTCGCCCACCGCCAGCACTTCGTCGATCAGCAAAATGTCGGCATCCAGATGAGCTGCGACCGCAAAAGCGAGGCGGACATACATTCCGGAGCTGTAAAATTTCACCGGCATGTCGAGGAATCTGTCGACTTCCGCGAACGCGACGATTTCGTCGAGCTTTTTAACGACCTGATCGCGCGACATTCCGAGGATGGACCCGTTAAGGAAAATATTTTCGCGTCCGGTGAGTTCGCGATGAAAACCGGTGCCGATTTCCAGCAGGCTGCCGACGCGGCCGCGGTACCTGATTTTGCCTGTCGTCGGAGGGGTGATGCGCGCCAGAATTTTGAGCAACGTACTTTTTCCGGCGCCATTCCGGCCAACAACGCCGACTACTTCACCCGGTGCGACGGTTAACTGGACATCGCGCAGGGCCCAAAAAAATCCGGGAGGCGCCGAGTCTGGCGCCCCCTGGTCAGGAGTGGAACGTGGCTGATTAACCGGCTTGTTCGGCGCAACGAGTTTGCGAGCCCAGCCGGCCAGATCTTCGCGAAGACTTCCAGACGCCGGCCCGGTTCCGGTAATGCGGTAGAGCTTGCCGACATTGTCGATTTGTATCGCTGCATTCATTCCGTTCCGGGCAACCGGCTGCGGTTAACCCGGCGCTTTAGAGGGTAACACAATCAGCCGTCAGCTGAGAACCACGCAGCAAATCCCTGGCCGCGAGGCATAACTGCTTTAAGAGTTGCTCACCCTGCTTGCTCGCCTGACAATGCGCTTCGTCGAGATGAAAGAGCTCTATTTTGACGATCTCCAGACCGGCCAGAAATTTCAGTCGGACACGTTCGAGGTTCCGGCAAAGGAGATCATTGAGTTTGCCGAGAAGTTTGATCCTCAAAAATTCCACCTGAATGCGAAATCGGCCGAGCGCTCGATCTTCAAAGGTCTGGTGGCCAGCGGCTGGCACACCGCTGCGATTACGATGCGCTTGTTTGTAAAGACTTTGAACTTTGCCGACGGCGCAATTGGGCTGGGAGTGGATGAACTTCGCTGGCCCCATGCGGTTAGGCCTGGAGACGTTTTGCGGGTGGAGACTGAGATTTTGGAGACGCGAATATCGCGATCGCGGCCTAACGTCGGGGTGATTCGTCTCCGTAATACAACGTTGAATCAGAAGGATGAAGTGGTGCAGACCATGACTGCGAATGCTTTAGTGCCGCGGAGGGGCTGACCAAAACGCGCTAGTTCTCCCGCCCCTCCGGGGCGGTCTAAATTGGTAAATGCTAATCCGGTGGCTTTCACCACCGGCTAATATCTCCTGTGCCTCCAGCACTCGGTGAGAATGATGCGTTTTCTTTTAGCGTTTTTCGTGTGTTTCGTGGGCCGAACTCTTCAACGATTCAGCAACTTCATCATTGCTTCCGGGTACCGAGACCCGGCGAAGGCGTCTTTGGGAGCGGCTTCTTCGATTCGTTCGAGATCTTCCGGACTGAGAACGACATCGATAGCCCCGATATTCTCCTGGAGATATTTGCGGCGCTTGGTTCCTGGAATCGGAACGATGTCGTTCCCCTGAGCGAGCACCCAGGCCAGGGCCAGCTGGGCCGGCGTGCAATGTTTCTCGCGCCCGATTTCTTCGACCCGTTTAACCAGCGCGAGATTGCGATCGAAATTATCTCCCTGGAATTGCGGTACGGTGCGTCGATAATCGGTCTCCGTTAGGTCCTGTGGCTTCTGAATTTTTCCAGTAAGAAATCCCCGGCCTAACGGACTGTAGGGCACAAAACCGATCCCGAGTTCACGGCAGAGCGGCAAGACTTCCTTTTCCGGATCGCGGGTCCACAACGAATACTCAGATTGTAACGCGGTGATCGGGTGCACGTCGTGCGCCCGGCGAATCGTTTCAGCGTTCGCTTCCGACAGTCCCAAATAGCGGACCTTTCCTTCCTTCACCAAAGCTGCCATGGCTTCAACAGTTTCCTCGATCGGCGTATCAGGATCCACTCGATGCAGGTAATAAAGATCGATGCAATTCACGCCTAACCGCCGCAGACTGGCTTCGCACGAGGCTTTGACGTAATGCGGTTTCCCGCTAACGCCCCGAAACTCCGGTTTTTCCGGATTACGCAGGATGCCGAACTTGGTGGCGATAACGACTTGTTCGCGATGACCTTTGAGCGCGCGACCGAGCAGCTCTTCGTTGGTGTAGGGTCCGTAAACATCGGCAGTATCGTAAAATGTAATCCCGAGCTCGAGGGCGCGATGAATGGTGGCGATCGATTCGGTCTCGTTGCCGGTCCCGTAAAATTCCGACATCCCCATGCAACCGAGACCGACCGCCGAGACGATGGGGCCGCCGTGACCGAGTTTTCTTTGTTTCATGAAGAGCTTGTAGTCACGGCGCTGTGTCGCCGTGTTTCACTCGCTTTGCTGACGTTGCGCCCCGACACAGCGGGGCGGCTACAAAAAAATTAAATTTGTCCTACCCAGGTTCGGGGCGCGACCTCTTCCCAGCGCTCGCGAATTTCCGTAAATCGTTCCGGTTCCAGCGCGCCAGCCTCGAGCATGGTGATGTTTTGTTGCAATCGTTCCGGTTTAGTGGTGCCAACGATTGCGGTATGAACGCCGGGAACAGTTAGGGTGAATCGCAGGGCGATTGCCACGGCGTCTTCCACGTCCAGTTGCCCAATAAAATCGTAATTCAGTTTGCCCAGCCGTTCCCAGTATTCGTGGTGATAGGCATCAATTGGTTTGTGTCCGCTTTTCCAGGCGGCATTCGCGATCGGCCGTTTGGCGATGACGCCGAGATTGTTCTTTCGGGCGACAGGCAGCGTTAGTTCGATCGTTTCCTGGTCGGCGATATTGACCGAGGTCTGGAGAGTGTCGAATGCGCCGCAGTTGGCGGCGTAAAGAGCGGCCTGACCGTCGCCGCTATAACCGATGTAGCGGGTGTATCCCTTTTCCCGCGCGGTTTGGAGCGCTTCGATTGCTTCGCCCTTGCGCAATTCCGCTTCGGAACAGCTATGCAGATGCACAATGTCCACCCGATCTGTCTTCAGGCGGGTAAGACTGCGCTGGATGCTTTCCAGAATCGAATCGCGGGACCAGTTAGGCGCGCTTTCGGCCCCATGCGGATGACCGCACTTGGTGAACAGAAAGAATTGATCCCGGCGGTGCGCGATACTCCGGCCAATGTGTTCTTCGCTGGTGTGGTAGCATTCAGCGGTGTCGATCACGTTGATGCCGAGGTCCAGGGCGCGATTCAGCAGTGTTCCGGCGGTGTCAGCCGGCGCATTTTCATAACCAATCTCCGCGCCGCCGAACCCAAGGACGGACACGTTCATGTCGGTTTTGCCGAGTCGTCGTTTTTCCATGGTGAACCGGGGATTGCGCGGATGTAAACGGATAAGATCTAGGCGGGATTCCGTGGATTTACAGCAGTAATTTTGCGGCGGCGCCATCTTGCTTATTGACTGATTGATATCTGATTCCATCTCTCGATATCGGTGCTTATTCGGCGCCGACGAATGGGCGACACCCAAAAAACATAGCTATGTCATCCCGAGCGAGTCGAGGGATCTCGCAAATGCGGGAAGCGTTACCCAAGTAGGAGAGGTCCTTCGACTTCGCTCAGGATGACACCGCAGGGTATGAAGATCCTCACTAGCAGGTATCAAATGCGCCGGGCAAATAGGCGCGAAATCGAATCAGATTTAAAAAACCAGGCGCGTCTTGCCGTTCCCGCGCTCGATCCGGCCGATTTCTACTGCCTGGAGCAGCGATTTTGCCCGGTTTGCATTTGCCGGCGCCACGATTACCGCCATGCCGATGCCCATGTTGAATACCTGATACATTTCGTCGCGCGGCACCCGGCCGTTCTTCTGCAGGATCTGAAAGATTGGCGGAATGTGCCAGCTGCTCGCTTCGATTACGGCATCGCAATTTGCCGGCAGAATTCGCGGCAAATTATCGATCAACCCGCCGCCGGTGATGTGGGCCAACCCTTTGATCATGCCTAACGGGAGTTTTGCCAGCAGGGGTTGATAATTTTTGTGCACTCGCAGCAGTTCGTCACCGAGGTTTCGACCGAGCTGCGGCAACCGGGCAGACGGTTTCAGCCGCATTCGTTCGAACAGAATCCGGCGGGCCAGAGAATAGCCGTTGGTATGAAGCCCGTTAGACTGGAGGCCGAGAATGATGTCG
>DATFCK010000563.1:0-14119 GCA_035253185.1 Chthoniobacterales bacterium
GGGCGAGTCGCACAAACGCGGCACAAAATACAATCAGGGCGACCGCGCGCAGCCTTCGGTTAGGCACGAGTCGATAGAGCAAAATCAAGCCTACGCCTTCCAATGCCCAGCCCAGTGTGATCCATTCGCGATGAAACTGAATCGGAAAAACCAGGGTGACCAGGCCAAGAACGGCCGCGCCTTCGACCGCCAGCCGCGAATCGCCGGAAGCGAGCGGTATCCGCTCCTTGCGAACCAGATAGGCTAAACCGGCGGCCGGTGGTAACGCGAACAAGAGCGGCAGCATCCACCGCGCATTTTCCGGGAAATGCGGTTCTGCCAACCGGTAAACCAGCCAGAATTGCAGCACCGCTACCGCGCCCGCAATCGTCCATGTCCATAATCGATCGGTGCCGCAGAAAAACGGCACCGCGGAAAAAAGGAGAAGGATCGCGACCATCCACAGGATCAAATAGCTGTTTGGCTGAGCCATCACCCGCCAGGGTATGTTTGATGCGCTCGTTAAAACAAAGACGTGTTGCAGCTGCCATTCCGTTAGCCAGGTCAGGCCGAGGGCGATTCCGACCACGACCGCAAGTCCTTTAGAGCTCAGTGGAAATGCGCGGTGCGAAACAGCGAGTCCGATTAATCCAGCATTAGCCAGGAATAACGTCGGAAAAACGCCACGCGAAAGATGATTTGGTGATGCGTTTCCCAGGCAGAAAATCAGCGTGGCCATGCCGGCAACAGCGGCGGCCGCGCCTACCCACCTAACGTCCGAACCTTCACGACTTGTAATTACGCTGATGGCCAGAAACAGCGCCTGAAAGATCAGGAAAATTGTTCGGGCGGTATTCACATCGGCGCGCCCGAACGTGCCGCCGGCCCACACAAATTCCATCAGCACCGAACCCACTGCCGCCGCTAAAATGAAGTAATGCCACCGCTTCAATGCGCTGACCGCGGCGATCGCACAAGTCAACACGCCAAGGTATCCGAAAAGGGCACCCGGGTTCTGGTAACTGCTATAAAACAAAAACGGAGTAAGAAAGCCGCCGATCAAGCCTAACCATAAAATTGCTGGAGCATCCATCCGCGCCGCCAGCCCCATGGCAGCGCCGGTGACTAACCACATCAGAACAGACGCCGCGGTGAGCGATATCAGGCCGTAAAACGCGTGCGCGGCGAAAATATCGGCATAACAGATGAGTATTCCGGTAGCGATCACGCTCTGGGCCGGAATCCGGTAACGCAGAACCCGCGGAAGAATGCCGATTACGATCAGCACGATACCGACCAGGGCACCGGCAACGATACGCATCGGCGGAGTGATCAGGTTGTTTTCAAACGCGTATTTAACGAAGAAAACGACTCCAAGAAAAAATGCGAAGCCGCCGATCCAGGCGAACAACCGGACACCAACCAAGGACTCCCAATTGATGTGCGGCGACCTCGCCGGCGATGGAGCCGCCGGTTGAAGCGCCGTGACCGGCAGCGGGGGCGGTTTGGCCACAGTCGTCGGAAGTGGGGGCGGGACAGCCGGCCTGGTTGTTGTGGCCGGCTGGTCAGTCGGTTGCCAGCCGCGGAGTTTCGCTTCCAGGTCTTCAACCCGGCTCCGGAGGCCGTTCACGTGCCCCGCTATCACGATCGCTATAATCAACGCGGCGAAGGCAACCAGACCTATAAGAATCATATGCAAGAAGTATCGTTAGTCTGGCCAAAGATCCCCGGTCACAAGCCGGTGGGACAATCGATAAACTCGAACGGCAACTTAAACTTTTTCGATAAATGTTTCGCCAGCGCCTTCACCCCGAACGTCTCGGTAGCATAATGCCCGCCAAGCCAAAGATTAACGCCCAGTTCCTCGGCCGCCACCGCCGCCCAATGGGGAGCTTCGCCGGTGATGAAGGTATCAATGCCTTCGGCCGCGACGCGATGGATTTCCGATCCGCCCGCGCCGGTAACGATCCCAATCATTCGGGTTTTGGCCGGACCAAAATTAAATGCTCGCACCTCTGTCCCTAACGACTTCCGAAGCTGGGCCAGCAGTTCCTCGCGCTTGCGCGACGTTCGCGATTTTACTCCAACCATTACCCCTTTCTCTTCCAGGAACGGTTTAGCCGAGCCCAAACCCAGGGAACCAGCCAGCAGAGCATTGTTGCCTAACGAAGGGTGGACGTCGAGCGGCAGATGTGCGCTATACACCGCGAGATCATTTTTGAACGCGATATTTAATTGCTTCCGCAGTATCCCCGTCACCGGCTGAAGTCCCTGCCAATACAGCCCGTGGTGAACGACCAGAAAATCGACCCCGCGTTCCGCCGCGAGGTTCAGCGCGCGAGTAGAGGCATCCACTGCGGCGCCAAATCTTATCACCCGTCCGGAATTCTCAATCTGCAGGCCGTTCAGGGCGTTGTCCCAATCAGCGATTTCGCGGATGCGCAAAATCTTATCGCAATGAGCAACGATTTTCTGCAATGAGGCCATATCGCTGCCAAGCTAAGAAGGACAATCTCACCAACGCAAGCCAGGAAGCAGCGTGTGATAGGTAAAATCCAGAGCCGCGCCAGGTGCCAGCCGGACCGGCAGCCCGCATTTGAAAGCGTGGCTGTTATATGCCGAACTCATTCCGCGGTCCAGTTTGACGCGCCTGCAACCGCGATGCGCGCATTGCTGCCAGCGTGCGGCGATTTCCCTCCCGCGGTGGCTTCCCACCGCTAGCGAGCGCGCGATAGCGACCGGTTAAACCGGTCGCTCGTTATACCACGCCTTAAGTATTATCGAAAGCGGCGAATCATCGCCGCACTCCACGACGTGGCCGACAGAACAGGCTCCTTGCGCGGTTACGTTTTGGCCCGGTTGCAGGGCCATGGTAGGCATTGCGGCCAGGAGTTCAGTTGCGGCGAAAATCTGCCGGGAAATTGATCGTTAGGTCGGCTGCGCGTCTTGAATTAGCAACAACAGACAACGGTGGGTCGGGCACGCTCTCTCTACCCGATCGCTCGTGATTCCCAGCGGCGCTGCGAATGAACTGGCTTAAAGATTTGGGCGAGTAGCTAAAACCATAAACAGCCCTTGAAGGGCTGATTCCGAGAATGCTCCCTGAAAACGCCAGGTGATTTGACTTTGGGCTTCCAACACAAACACCTGCGCCTCGTTTAATGACGTCGAACCAGTTTTCTCCTGCCATTCCTTTGAGGACGATGTGCCGATCCAGAAATTGTGATGAAGATCTTGCGGTACGCCCTTTTTAATCCCGGATATCACGAGGGAGCGAAATAACGCCGGTACGTCCTCCAGGATTGCAATTTGATAAATGCTCGCCGCCAGTTTGCGTTCGTTCTGGCGAAGTTTTCTGGTCCATTCGGTGGCCTGGTCCGAGGCCGACTTCGAAAATGTCAGGACAATGACGGCACGCTTTTCAGCGATGTCGGCGGGAAACAATCGCGCTTCATCCTTGAGATTTTGCGCCGACAGATGTGAGCCGGCTAGCGAAAGCGCCGCAGCCAAAAGTGTAACGATCATGAAATCAGTATCTCGCCGGAAAATGGGCGGTGCTGGCCATGGCATGACCTTGGCACCGCTACCAATTCAACTTCCGATCCTTTTTATCGTTCGTCGCCGTCGAAGACAATTTTTTTGCATCGAGCGCATCGGACGCCGGCGAGATGAGTGCCACGACTTGTCGCGCCGTATTTAATAAAGGCGAATCAGCGTCAATTGAAGCGGATCAGCCATATGGCTACCAGTCGGTAAAGCGTTCCGGGGAGATCTCGGGCGGGCGCACGTATACCCACGGTCAGCCAGTGCGACTGGTTCTGAAAGAAAAGTGCGACGGTCATAGACCGCCGCTACAAAAACTAGGGATACCCGCTTGGCCTGCATCTTCCGGAGATCCTCACGGAGTTTTACATTGGAGGACTGAAAATGGGGAACTGCGCTGTCTCACCTGCGGGCCGAACTTTGGCTTCGGGCTTCGTATTGGAGCAACCGGTCTGACCCGTGGACCGCCATTAGCAGAAAAGGTAATGTGGCACCGTCCCAGCCGGGATTGCCTGGACGCTGGCAATCCGTTTGTCGCTTACATCGTAGGACTGGTTTCGAAACGCTCGAATACACCGGAGGAATTTTGGTGCACGGATGATTCTTGACGAAATCCTTCCAGCTTGGGACGTTGTTAGCAGCGAATAGTTGTTATGGAGTATACCGACGCGCCGACGACTGAAACGCCTACGATCGAGAGCGATAAGATGGCGTGTCCTTACTGCGGCCATCTGTTGCCGAAGGATGCGCAACGTTGTGACCGTTGTGATTGGACACGGGCCGCGACCCAGACAGCAGAGGGGCAGGCCAGCGACGCGGTGGCAGTGGTGCTGAGTGTTATTCCGGGTCTGGGACATATCTACAAGGGTCACAAGCTGATGGGAGCATTGCTTATGCTGGTGGGCACGCCGATGGCGATTGGCGTTGCCGCGTTAACCTTTACCTTCACCGCCGGATTTGGCGGGTTACTTCTTCCGTTGTGGTGGTTAGGCGTGATGTTTCACGTTTACGCGATCGACGATCGCGTCGTGCCTACTGAGGACGAAGGGGAGCAATACTGAGTGCAGGCGCGGTTCGCGCGCCAGCGCCGTTGATTCGTTAACGTTGGCCGCTGAATCGGCCCGGTAAAGCCGTGCGGAAGGTCGTATCGCCTTCAACGCTCAACGTTCAACGCTTCAAGTCATGCCGCGACTGCGGCGTGTATCTCCTCCATGATCTGGCGGAGACCGTACTTAAATTTCCAGCCGGGATAATGGTGCTGAAACTTCCGGACATCGCTGATCCACCAGATATGGTCGCCAATCCGGTTGGTCTCCTCATACGACCAGGTCAGTTTTTTGCCGCTGATTTCTTCGCAGATATCGATAGCCTCCAGCATCGAACAATTGCTGTGGCGGCTTCCGCCGATGTTATAGACTTCGGCGGCTCGCGGAGAACGGACGTATTCCACAAACGCTTCCACCAGGTCGTAGCTGTGAATGTTGTCACGCACCTGTTTACCTTTATAACCGAAGACCCGATAGGGGCGGCCGGTAACGGTGCAGATCATCAAATACGACAGGAATCCGTGCAGCTCGGTTCCGGCATGGGCGGGACCGGTTAGGCAACCGCCTCGAAATGATACCGTCGGCATATCGAAATACCGGCCGTATTCCTGGACTAACAGATCCGCCGCGGCTTTGGACGCACCGAACAACGAATGTTTGGTGTGATCGATGCTCATTGTCTCGGAAATGCCGGGCTGGTACTCATGGTCCGGTTTGATTTCCCAGCGTTTATCCAATTCCTGGAGCGGCAGCCGGTTTGGAGTATCGCCGTAGACCTTATTGGTTGAGCAAAAGATGAACGGGGCCTCGCGACAGAAATTTCGTGTCGCCTCCAGCAAATTCAAAGTGCCGTTAGCGTTAACGGTGAAATCAGTTTGGGGATCGCGCGCGGCCCAATCATGCGATGGCTGCGATGCGGTGTGAACGATGGCGGCAATACCACCGCCGTTTCGCTTGAACAAATCGTTTATCTTTTCAGCGTCGCGAATGTCGATGTTGTGGTGCTCGTAACCGGATACCTGGTTCAATAATTGATCCCGCGTTTTTTGGGTTGAAGCCTCGGCGCCAAAAAATCGCGCCCGCATGTCATTATCGATCCCAATGACGCGCAACCCATCCTGGGCGAAGCGCTTTACTGTTTCCGAACCGATCAAACCGGCCGAACCGGTGACAATAACCGAGCGCATGCGAATCAGGCAGACGCAGAAGCAATCATCAGGCCGTCTCGCCAAGAATCCAAACCAGCCGGCCGGCCGATGGTTGCACCCGGGCAGCAGGATACTGGTGGTCACCTCCGACTACGCGCTCTATCAACTCCGGATTTTTTGCGGCGTTGACCAGAAAACAGACACAGCGAGCATGATTGATCAGCGGCAGCGTCATGGTTAGGCGCCAGGATTTAAATTTAGGCACGAAATTTTCGACAACTTTCCGGCCGGTATCGTTGAGCGCTTCCGTTCCCGGGAATAGCGACGCGGTGTGACCATCATCGCCCATGCCAAGCAATATCAGGTCATGCTGATAAAGTTGCTCGCCGCGGTCCTGGGCGAGTTGGTTGAGTTTTTGTTCGTACTCCCGCGCCGCGACCGGCGGCTCGATTTCACCGCGCATTCGCAAAATCGACTTTGCTGGCACACCGGCTGGATCAAACAGGCTTTCGCGCGCCATGCGGAAATTGCTCTGCTCGTCGTCGGGCGGAACGCAGCGCTCGTCACCGAACGTAATGATCATTTTGTCCCACTCCCGGCCGAGCCGCGCCCATTCTCGATAAACCGGTCGTGGAGTGTTGCCACCCGATAGCGCCACTCTGAACTGCCCGCGCTGACCTAACGAGTCGTCAGCCGCGGCGAGGATGAATTTGGCAGCGTCAGCTACAAAATTCTTGGTCCGGATAACTTCTGCGCCCATGAGCGTTTCAACGGTTTAACTATTCAACGCTTCAACGCGACGGAGCCAAGCGACGTCACACCGCGCAGTGGGTCTGGCCCCGCTTCTTCAAGTATTGCTGATGGTATTCCTCCGCTCGCCAGAATTTTGACGCCGGCTCAATCGCGGTAACGACCGGCTTGGAAAAGCGGCCGCTGTTTTGCAGTCGCTCTTTCGCCGCCTCCGCGGCCGCCTTTTGTTCGGGCGAATGATAAAACACGACTGAGCGGTATTGCGTTCCAACATCCGGACCCTGCCGGTTCAACGTCGTGGGATTGTGGTTGGACCAAAACACTTCCAACAGTTGCTCGTAGCTGATCTCAGCTGGATCGAAATCCATTTCTACCACCTCAACGTGGCCGGTGCGGTCGCTGCAAACGTCTTCGTAGCTCGGATTTTCCTTCGTGCCGCCCGCGTAACCCACCGCGGTGGAGGTCACTCCCTTGAGATTTCGGAATGTCTCCTCCACGCCCCAGAAGCATCCCGCGCCAAATGTTGCTTTCTCAGTTTGCATTATGAACGATGCAACGGACCGACGTGCGACGCAAACATCGGTGGTGAACCGGTCGGGCGAGGTATTACATCAGCAATATTCGACAATTTAGCGCGCTACGTTTGCTCCTGCTTCGAGCCTGCATATAACAATCTTTGGACAACATCCCGCCTCCGTATGCAATCCCCCACCACTTTGGAACTGAGCCGCGCTCCGGCGGTGATCCGGACGATTAACCGCTGTGCGGCGCAATTTGCTCGCCGGGGTTTTCGGCGGTCATTCCCGACCGCAGCGGAGTTAATCGAGACGGCCCGGCGCCGCACCCGGCTGGACGACTTCGGACCGGGTGATTTTTTCGAACCGCTATCGAGGTTGCTCGAATCGTGTCAGCGAGATGCCCGGTTAAACTTTGTCGGAAAAATCGCGCTTCGTTCGGATTTGATCCGAATGTTGTCAAACCGTCTGCTGCTGGAGCGGGATCGCCATTTGTATCCGTCCATTGGGACCCAGCGAATTCGCGAACCGCTATTCATCGTGGGGCTGCCACGCAGCGGAACAACGCTTTTGCATACCTTGCTGGCCGCGGACCCCGCGCATCGCGCACCGATGACGTGGGAAGTGATGTTTCCTTCACCTCCTACCAACCAGGGAGCACAGCGCCGCATCCGCGAAACCCGACGCAGCATCCGTTATCTCCACTGGCTGGCGCCCACCTTCCGCCAGGTCCACGCGCTCGGAGCTGAAATACCGCAGGAGTGTATCGGCCTAACGAGCCCCAGCATGTTGAGCGATCAGTTCGATACCATGTATCGCATTCCGTCATATCGAACCTGGTTTCTGAAACAGGATTTACTGCCCGCCTATCAATATCATCGCCGTTTTCTTCAGCATCTTCAGTATCGTCAGGCGGGCGACAGATGGATTCTGAAAGCGCCGGCTCACATGTTCGCGCTGCCAGCGCTTCTCAGCCTTTATCCGGACGCTTTGTTCGTTCAAGTGCATCGCGATCCATTGAAAGCGATAGCATCGGTATCGAGTCTGATTGCGATTTTGCGCAGCATATTCAGCGATCACGTAGATCCCACCGAAGTCGGATACGATGCACTAAATTATTGGGCCGAGACAATGGCCACGTTTATGCAGCAACGTAACGGTCTGCCGGCGGATCGATTCGTCGACATTCATTACTCCGATATTCGAAAGGACCCGGTGGCGGCCGCGCGCCAGGTCTACAAACATTTCCGATGGGAGTTAAGCCAAGATGCGGAACGGCGGATGCGCATGGTGTTGTCGAATCAGCCGCCCGAAGAGAACGGGTTCCATCGCTATGATCCCGCGCAGTTCGGGCTAACCGAGACCGAGGTCGGCTCACTGTTTGGTAAATACTCGGAGCGGTTTGGGTTCAGTCCGCGACCCTCGCCGGTTGAACTGCCTTCGGCTCAAGCAGCAGCCGGGGGGCGGAGTTGCGAAAGTGTGCCGAAGGCTGCTCGATCGGAAGTGCCAACCGGATACTGACTGCTTCCAGCAGGCAGACAACATCATCCTGGCATCGGACCTAACGAACGGAAGAAAGTTCGCTTTCGCACCATCCTAAAACCAGCATGCTACAAAGCGTGCGCTCCCGGACTTACACGACGACGGGCCATCGAGGCCGGCGCCGGTTTGTTTTGTCGCATCAGTTTGTGGCAACGACGCTGGTTTCTGCACGAACGCCAGCCGGCAGTTCGGTGATATCTTCGACGTAGAATAGCTCGCATGCTCCGTTTCCGGTGTCGGTCCTGGTTAGCGAACTTTTCCAGGTATTGATTCCGGGTCCGGTTGCCTCGACCAGATCGCCAACCAAACGTATCAGCGCGCCATTTCGCAGTGACTTGCACCGGGCCTCGATTTCGCGTGTAGCGGGAATGATATGCATGTTGCTGCTATGGGACACGATGTCGTCCACCGGAATCGGCGGCGGCAGCTTGTACTTATAGAAGTAACAGCGCATGCTTTGATTGATCTTCATTCGATCCAGCACGCTTTGATCGCTCATTACACCCCAGCCGAGCGCCAGATCCACCGGCACGAGCTTTGCGCCCGCATCGTAGCGATAATTTCTTCGATGCAACACCCGCGCGTCGACCGAAAACGATGCCAGCGGCTTCAGCGTGAAGGCTCCATGAGCAATGGACGACGTATTCGAAGGCAACAGAACTTGTCCCGGCTCGCTTTGAACCAGGACTCCCGGCGGATACTGGATATCGCGATGGGAATACCAATACCCAAAGATGGCAGCAATAATAACGGCCAGGCCGCCCCAAAACTTCATTTCAAGTTGTAGAGCAGGATTGGTGCGGGGAATGAGCGAGTGGGGCGTCGAAACAGCGCCACCAACCATGGCGGTTGAGCTCAATCGCCACTACCTATTGGTTGACGCTTTGCCGAGGCTGCCGCGCGATGGGCAAGGCGCTCCATCTGGTGCTACCATTAGCGCGGCCAAGCCGCCGATTTCACGGGCTCGATGACCTTCGAAGTTCAACGCAGCATTGCCGGTGACCACCCAAGTTTGCCCGGCCATTTTGCCGGCGCGCCGATCGTTCCCGCAGTGGTGATTATCGATGAAATCAACACGGCTTTAACCGAGTGGCGACCCGAATATCAAACTGTGGGAATCCGCATATTAAAGTTCCTGTCCCCGCTGAAACCGGACCAATCGTTCGTAATTTCGCTTTCTGTTCAGGACCAGCCGGCAAACGAAGTTGATGTCATCTGCCGTATCGACAATCGGGTAATAGTTCGAGGTCGACTTCTAGTGCGTAGGCGACCAAGCTAAATCTTGTGCAGCTTACGACCGCCGACGCCTCTACCTTCAAAGTCAAACCGCGCGATCCACGGCTGGCGCAGTGGCTGACGGAATTTCCATCCGACATTTTCGGCGACCGGCTATATCAGAGCATTGAACTAATGGAACGGTACAGCATCGCTTTAGCAGGCGGGCTGTTATGCGAACTCGGAGTCATCGGCAGGCTACAAGATTATCAATCGGTGGAGCAACTGCGCGCCGGCCTTGACTTCAAACCGGAGTTTACCTCGGCATTGCGCTGGTTGCTGGACCGGCTGGTCGAGACTCACCGCATCGAGCGGACGAACCACGGCGACACTGCACATTACCGCGCTAACAGAGAACCTTCCCAGGACGAACTACCGCATTTGCGATCGTTAGCCACCAAGGTGGATGCCGCCAATACCGGCACCCTGGATTTGTTAGACCATGTTGCCAGTGTTTATCCGGTGGTGGCCCGCGGGGAACAGACCGGCGAACAATGCATGTTCGGCCCCAAAGGAATCGCGCTCTGGTTAAACTACTTCAACAACACGAATTTGACCTACGCGGTTAACAATTGGGTGGCGGCGTTGACGGCGGCGGCCCGGGTTTCATCCCGGCCGGCATTGCGCATTCTCGAAGTCGGCGCTGGCGCAGGCAGCGCCACTGCCGCTTTATTGCAGGCGCTCGAGCAACGGCAGCTGTTACCAAAAATCAGCCGGTATCTCGTTACCGAGCCTAACGCCTTTTTCCGCAGACGCGCCCAACGCGAACTGACCAGTCGATATCCCCATGTGCGGTTGGAATGGAACACGCTCGATCTCGATTTATCGTGGGCCGATCAGATCAAGGATTCGAACCAGTTTGACCTCATATTTGCGGTGAATGTGTTTCACGTCTCCAAAAACCTTGAGTTCAGTCTGACCCAGGCAGCATCGGCCCTGGCTAACGACGGCTACCTGGTCATCGGCGAGTGTGTCCGGCCGTTTGATAATCAGCCGATCTATCCGGAGCTGATGTTTCAAATCCTGGAAAGCTTTAACGACGTCGCGACCGACCCGGAAATCAGACCGCGGCCGGGTTTTCTAACGCCGGAACACTGGCGTCGCGCCTTCGCCAGAGCGGGTCTTACCAACGTTGAAGTTGTGCCGGAGATCGAGCAAATCCGGGAGATTTACTCGCATTTTTTTACCGCTGCCATTTGTGGGCAGAAGATTAATGAACGATGACTTCGCAGGCACTCGAAGCTAAGCCGTTGCACTCTCCGCGGTGGGTGGAACTTCCCGAGCGTGGAACACCGGCGCTGTTGCGATTGACCGGGTGGATCGCTCTTCACATCGGCCGTTTGCCGGCGAGGCTTTTGTTGTATCCGATTACGCTCTATTTTGTGCTCACGGGGAATGCCGCCCGCACCGCGTCGCGCGACTATCTTTCCCGGGTGCGCAACCGTCCGGCCCGGTGGTGGCAAGTCTTCCGTCACTTTTATTGTTTTGCGGCGACCATTCTCGATCGGGTTTACCTGCTCAAAGGCGAATTCGATCAGTTTGAAGTTACCGTTCACCAACGAGAAATCCTGCATCGCCAGATCGAAACCGGCCGTGGCTGCATATTGTTAGGCTCACACCTCGGCAGCTTCGAGGTGTTGCGCGCCCTCGGTGTCACCCAGCAGGAGTTTCCACTAAAAGTGCTCATGGATATTGAGCATAACGAGCACATCACCACATTTTTGGATTCGTTAAACCGTGAAATCGCCGCCACTGTGATCGTTCCCGACCGGCCCGATACCCTGCTGCGAGTAAAAGAAAGTCTGGATGCGGGTTATCTCATTGGCATTCTCGGCGATCGCCCCATCAGCGATGGCAAAACAACGCAGTGCGATTTCCTTGGCGCTCGGGCGACATTTCCGGCCGGTCCGATTCTGCTGGCGGCAATGATGCATTGCCCGATCATCCTCTTTTTCGGAATTTATCGCGGCGGCAACCGTTACGATATCTACTTCGAAAAGTTGGCCGACGAGGTGATTCTGAACCGCGAACGCCGGACCGAAGAAATTCAGCTGTGGGTTCAACGCTATGTGAAGCGGCTGGAGAATTTCGCTCTGCTTGCGCCTTTTAACTGGTTTAACTTCTATCCCTTCTGGGACTAACGGGCGTTCCCGGTGTGAATCGATCGGATAGCAGGGTCGGCAAATCGGAGATTCGGCAGTTGATCCCCCACTCCGGAACGATGTGCCTGCTCGATGAAGTAATCGGATGGGACGACCAAACCATCGTCTGTATGAGCCAAACGCATTTGGATCCCGCGAATCCGTTGCGCCGCGGCGATCACTTATCGGTAGTGCACGCGGTGGAATACGGCGCGCAGGCCGCGGCTGTTCACGGCGGACTGCGGGCACGCGCGGCCGGAACCAGCGCGGCACCCGGTTATGTCGCCGCAATGCGCGATGTGCAGTTTCAGATGGAACGGCTGGATGAAATTGAGACACCGCTCGAAGTCCGCGCTGAACGTTTGTTCGGCGAAGCAGCCAACACCGTTTACGACTGCCAAATTTTCGGCGGAGGCAAGCTGGTGGCGCAAGGCCGGGTGACGATCATGCTGCGCAACCAACCAGGAACGGCTTGAAACCGCCGAGCTGGCAATGCGGCGGTTACAAACCGCCGCTCGCTGAAATTCACATCACGATGCCGCCATCGACACACAAAGTCTGGCCGGTGATGTAGGCGGCTTCGGGCGACGCAAAAAATGCCACTGCCGCCGCGATTTCCTCGGGAGTTCCTACTCGCTTCAAAGGAATTTTGTCCTGAATGGACTTCTGTATTTCTTCGCTTAGGGCGTTAGTCATGTCGGTGGAGATGTATCCCGGCGCGATAGCGTTTACGGTTATGCCACGACTAGCCAACTCCCTGGCCAGGGATTTCGTTAGGCCAATCAGACCGGCCTTGCTGGCCGCGTAATTTGCCTGCCCGGCGTTGCCCATCAACCCGATTACCGAGCTAATGTTGATGATGCGGCCGCTCCGCTGCTTGATCATTGCTCGGATGACGCTTTGGGTAAAGCTGAACGCGCCTCGAAGATTGGTGTTGATCACGGCTTCCCAGTCCTCGATCGGCATTCGCATCGCCAGGCCGTCACGCGTAACGCCGGCGTTGTTCACCAGGATATCCACTCTGCCAAAATCCTCCAGCACCTGGGCGCCGGCCTTTTCGACCCCGGCATGATCGGCCACATCGACTGCGTAAGCCCTGGCCGAATCCGGTCGCAACGCGTTCAGTTCATCGGCGGTGCGCCGGGCATTCGCTTCAGTGCGACTAACGCACGCCACGCGAGCTCCTTCACTACCGAGACGCAAAGCGATGGCGTGCCCGATGCCGCGTCCGGCGCCGGTCACAAGTGCCACCTGATTTTCAAATCTCATTTTCGAATTTTGATCCACTTGTTCTTATGCGCGCTCTGCAGCGCTGCGTCCAGCACGTGTTGTGTTCTAACCGCGTCCCCGAAGTCCGGCTGGGCCGGTTTACCAGTTGCAACCGCCTTGACGAAATCCGCCACCGTGTGGACGAAGGTGTGTTCATAGCCAATCATGTGTCCCGGCGGCCACCACTCTTTTATGTATGGATGCGATGGCTCCGTGACGATGATGTTGCGAAAACCCTGGCCACCTTTCGAATCGCGCCGGCTGTAAAATTTCAGGTAATTCATTTGTTCCAGATCGAAAAATAACGAGCCGCCGTTGCCGTTGATCTCGAGCGTGATGCTGTTCTTGCGGCCGGGAGCAAACCGTGTCGCCTCCAGAGTAAACAGCGCGCCGTTCTCGAACCGCCCGATGGCACTAACGGCATCGTCTACGGTCACTTTGCCTGTCCGGCGCTGACCGCCGCCTGACGGTCGATGCCTAATGAACGTCTCTGTTTGTGCGCAAATCTCGCTGAGTTCGCCCACCAGGTAGCGCGACAAATCCACAATGTGGGAAAAAATATCACCCAGCGCCCCGGAACCGGCGGTGGACGACTGAAGTCGCCAAACCAGGGGAAATTTCGGGTCGACGATCCAATCCTGGGCATAACGAGCGCGACAATGAAAAATGCGGTTGCCTACTTCTCCCCGGTTGATCATCTGTTTCGCCAGAGCGATGGCAGGGATTCGCCGATAATTGTGGCAAACCATGTTGGCGACCCGGGCCCGTTTTACCGCCGCCGCCATCTGTTGCGCTTGACCGGCATTCAATGCCAGCGGCTTCTCACATAGAATCGCTTTTCCGGCTTTCGCGGCCGCCACCGCAATTTCGCGATGGCTGTCGTTAGGCGCGCAAATATCGACGATGTCGAT